>CAZAPU010000030.1:0-10499 GCA_964487215.1 uncultured Mycoplasma sp.
ACTGCTTCAAGTAAATCAGTACTTCCATCATCATCTTCTTCATCACTAGAATCTGGTGAAATAATTTCAATTCCATTTAAAACAAACATATTATATAAATCATCTAATAAATCACTATCTGTATCAAGACCTTTTAAATGTTCTGCTATTTCTTCAAAAGTAATAGTATTTGTTTTCTTTCCTAATTCTAATAATTCTTGTTTTCTTTCTTCAAAAGTTTTAATTTCATTAATCATAAATTTAACTCCCTATTTTAACCAATCTGATTTTTTCTGCTAATAATGCTTTTTTTTCTGGATCAGGTTCTTTTTTTATTAATTCTTTTAGCCTTTCTATTTCTTGGCTACTACTATAATCCTTAATTACCAAAATATATTCATTAAAGCAATCTAAATCAAATTCTTCATCTACAACTTGTAATACCAAATTTGTTAATTCTTTTAAGTCTTCTTTATCATTTAAAGTTGTAATAAAATCAGCAACTATAAACTCTGGTTCTTTTTTTGAATAGCAAATAATTTCATTTGCTAAATATCTAGCTTCAGGATAAGGTAAATAATTAAGCTTCTTTTCAAATGTTTTTATAGCTTCTTTTTCAAATAACATAAAATATAAAATTCTATAAGTAGCTAATTTATATTTATCAAGTTTTTGCTTCTTTTCCTTATCTTTTTCGAACGGTTCAATTTTACTATATTTTTTATCATTTTGCAACTTTTTTCTTAAAATTTCAACTGTTATTCCAAATTCATCACTTAATTTATTTAATAATAGTTCTTGTTTAATAATATCTTTTTCTTTATTTACTTCCTCAAGTACTTTGTTAATATAATCAGTTTTTTCCTCTAAAGAAGTTAAATTTTTTCCCTCTTTTAAATAACTAATCTTATAATCACTAAACTCAATAGGATTATCTATTAAACTCTGATATTCATCTTTTCCATATTTAATAACAAATTCATCAGGATCTAAATTTTCTTTTAAAGATACTATTCCTATATTTAAATTTTCTTTTTCTAATTCATTCCCTACTACAAAAGCAGCTTTTTTACCAGGACCATCACCATCTAAAGAAATAATAATATTATTTGATAATCTTTTAATTAATGTTACTTGTTCTTTAGTTATACTTGTTCCCATTAAGGCAATTACATTCTTTATACCTACAGCATACAATCTTATTACATCCATGAATCCTTCTACAATTATCACTTTTTTTTCTTTTCTCACTGCATCTTTTACTAAATGATAATTATACAAGTTTTCTCCTTTTTTAAATATTGGAGTTTCTCTAGTATTTATATATTTTGATTGTGAAGTTGTATTATATATTCTTCCAGAAAATCCAATAACTTCTCCATTTGGATTAAATAATGGAAACATAATTCTATTTATATATAAATCATCTTCATTATTAGATAATCCCAACATATCTAAGTCTTTAATATTATGTCCTTTATTAGATAATAATTTAACTAAACCATTTTTCTCAGTAGTTGATAATCCTATTTTAAATTGTTCAATTAATTCATCACTTATATCTCTTTTATGTAAGTATTCTTTTGCTTCTTTACCAACTTTTGAATTCAAATTATTTTGATAAAACTTCTCTGCTAAATCATATATTTTATAATATTTATCAAATTTATTATTACTTTTTACAGTAGTGTTACCTATATTAATATTGGCTCTTTTTGCTAAAATATTTAAAGCAGTTTTAAAATCAACTGATTCATAATCCATAACAAAATTAAATACATTACCAGATGCTCCACAAGAAAAACATTTATATATTTGTTTATCTGGTGAAACACTCATAGATGGGTTAGTATCATCATGAAATGGACAAACTCCAAAATAGTTTTTTCCTTTTTTTATTAAAGGTATATAAGATGAAATAACTTCAACAATATCATTAGCAGATCTAACTTCTTTTATTAAATCATTATTTTCCATCTCAATCACCTTCTTTTCTTATATTATACCACAGTTTATTGTATATAAATCCAGTATTTTAACATATTATTAAATGGAGGTTTATATATGTATAAAAAAATATTTATTAATTCAATTATTATATTTGTATTAAGTACATTACTACATTCTTTATATAATTATTTACCTAATTTTATAACTTCAATTATTGTTCCTGTTAATGAATCTATATGGGAACATATGAAAATGATATTTTCTTCTTATATGTTGTTTTTACTAATCCAAATATTGTTTTATAAGAAAAAACCACATAATTTAATTTCTTCTTTTGTAATAACTGCTTTATTTAATATTGTCATATTTTTAATTATTTATTTACCATTAAATGCAATTATTGGAAAAGAAATAATGAGTGTTACTTTAATTGTATATTTTATTTCAATATTAATAAGTAATTATTTATTATTTAAATTACAAGAAAAAAAAGAAAATAAGACTTTAAATAAAATAATGGGCCTATCTATTATTTTAATATATCTTATATTTACTTTGTTAACTTATTATCCAATTAAAATAGATTTATTTTATGATAAACAAAATCATATTTATGGAATATATAAATTTTATTCTTAAATTAATGATTTTCTAACAAATACTTCAATACCAGGATTTGTATAATATTTAACAGTACCACAAACAGTAGTCTTTATAAATCCTAAACCATTAATAACTATATCATCATTAAATCTTAATTCTAATTCTTTTTCTTGAATGTCTTTTAAATCATTATTTCTATTACCATTAATTCTCTTAACAGGTAATTCATTTGAAATAAATAAGGTAAAACTATTCTTTTCTCCTTCAATATAATCAATTCTAAACAAGTTATCAATTAATATAGCTTGTCCTTTTTTTAATTGAAAAGTTTTTGGTTTTATTTCTTTTTTTACTGATATTTTTTTATATTTACTCTCATCTGCATAATTTAAAATATTTCCATCGTCTACTAAACCTGGAGTATCTATTAAATAGAAATCATTTACTTTAATTTTTATTTCATTTAAGGTAGTAGATGGCATAGGAGATATCGTAAGACTATCTTCATTATCAATTGTATAATTAGTTATTATTTTATTTATTAAAGTACTTTTACCTGCATTAGTATTTCCTACTACATATACTTCTTGAGTAGTTTTATATTTTTTTATTAATTGCATTAATTCATCTAAATTGTAATTTTTTTCTGCACTAATAATTATTATATTTAAAAAAGGTAATTCTTCTTTTTTAAAGTATTCAAGTATTTTTTCTTCTTTTATAGATAAAGGTAATGTATCTTTTTTATTTAATACTAAAATAATATCATTTTTTACTAAATAATCTTTTATTTTTTTTATTTCTTTTGGTATATTTAATAAATCTACAATATAAAGTACTAAAGAAGTTTTACTTCCAATATTCTTTAATAACTTAATATATTCGTCATTTGATTTTGTAATAAATTCATATTCACCATAATGTTTCATTCTAAAGCATCTACGACAAATATCATTTGATAAATCATGAGTATATCCTTCAAGTAATATATTATTATCTTGAAGTTCTACTCCACAACCAATACATTTTTTAATCATAATAATTACCTTTCTTAAAATTTAATTCTTTATATTTTTTGTTTTCCCTTTTTCTATTAATTTTAGTAAAGATACCTTCGTTAGGTCCAACTTGATCCACTAAAATTGTAAAATATCCCATTTTCTTAGCACCAACTACATCAGTAAAATATTGATCGCCAACCATAACTATCTCATTTGGTTTTGAACTATGTAATTTTTTTGCTCTAATATAACCAAATGGTAGTGGTTTTAAAGCAAAATAAATATATTTCACATCTAATTGATTGCAAAAATTATTTATTTTTTTTGCTTTAATTGTATTTGACAATACAATACAATTAAAATCTTTTTTTAATTTATTAAATAATTCCTTTAATTCTTTAGTTATAATTTTATGTCCAGGTTCTACAATTGTATTATCAAGATCAAATAAAATTGTTTTTATTCCCAATTTTAATAATTTATCATAATTAATTGAAATAATACTTTTTGCATACATATCAGGAAATTGTTTGTTTTTCATTATATCACCTAATAAATATAATAACATAAAAGTCTAAAAAAGAGAATATTCATTCTCTTATTTCCTAGATGATTTAATATCAGATTCATCATAATCAGGATATAAAGCTTCTGGATGTTCATTAAAATATGAAGCTTGTTCTTCCCTAGTTAAATCTGTATTTTTATACCAGCTTGCTGTTTCATCAAACATTGTATTAAAATCTGTTGTTCGTTGATTTGCCTCAGATTTCATATTCTCATTTATACCTTTTAATAAATCAGTATAAATTGAAACTCTTCTACCTGTTTTTTCTTCAAGTTCTTTTTTATATTTAATACCATAAATACGGCCTTGTTCTTTTGCATTATCTTTTAATCCAAGATCAGTTCTGGTAAGAGTGTTACCTTGTCTTGGTTCTACTGCATGTTTACAATATTGTGTTATAACTGTAGTACAAAGATTTAAATGTTCAACTGACATATATTGTTCAATACTAAATTTACTATCAACTGATAAGTCTTTTCTTATTTCGTTTGTTTTTCTGTCATATATTCCATCTAAAATATACAAGCCAAATAAAATATTAGCATAATGATATGGATCTTCAATACCATTAATCTTCTTTAAACATGAAGCAAGCTTATTTTTAGCTTTTTTCAAGTTTATTAAAGCATCTTTTCTTTCTTTTTCCATTATAACATCCTTCCTTTTTTTTATCTTTTTCTTATAATTTCCTCTAATGTCATTTGCAATGCAGTGTTTTTATTTTCTTTTTTTCTTGGCTTTTTATCATTAGTAGGTTCATATTTATTTATAAAAACTAAATTGTTGTAAGGTAATTCTCCTTCTTTATTAGTATTACAAAAGTCTTCTTGAGCAGTTGTAGATATACTAGTAGCAACTTTTATTATTTCTTCAATTGAAGTTTCAGGATTATTATCCATATAATTGTTCATTGATTGTAACATTGATAAATTATACTTTAAATGATTTTCATCCATTATATAAATAATATTATTACCAGGTACTTTTATATTAACTTGTTTTAATATAGTTTTCATTTCTCCGGAATTAAATTCATAGAAGTTTTTAAATAATAAACCTATAACAGTACCATATAACTTATATATCTCATTTACATTTTCTTTTGTATATTTTACATTTTGTGCAAATAAGAACATTCTATATAAAGTAATGTTATTCATTAATTTCTCTTTTTGTTCTTTAATTAAGTATTGTAAAATTACTTCTGTTTCAATCTTTTTATCGTATTTCATAATATCCCCCTAAATACGGATAATATTATACCACAAAATCACAAAAAAATCAACTTTGGCATATAAAAAAACTGTTAAATAACAGTTATATTTTTTATGGTGTGCCCGGAAGGACTTGAACCCTCAGCCTTTTGGTCCGTAGCCAAACGATCTATCCAATTGATCTACGAGCACAAAAAATAATTACTAATTGATTATAACTCAAATAATAATTTTTTTCAAGATATACTTTATTGCATTATTTTAAAATAATTACCAGAATCTAAATATAGTATTCCTTTTCTACCTTCAAGTTGCTTTATTGCGGAATTATATTTATTTAATAAATCTAATTTTGTTAAAGTAATATAAACATAATTTTGATCATTCATATATAATAAAAATCTATCTTCGTCAAAATCATTTGGATCATATTTTATTTCAGATATTTTTTGCCTAACGGCAGTATTAATTTTTAATAGTTTTTCTATCATGGTATTATATTTTTTATCAGGAACATAATTTATTAATATTGGTACATTTACTATTTCTTTATCTTTTTTAATTTTTTCTTTATTTTCTAATACATATGAATTATCCTCTGTATTTAAAAATAATATATCATATTCTTTTATTTCAAGATAAACTTGCTGAAAAAATTTTTTTCTTACAACAACATCTTTTATATATTTTGATTTTTTTATTTTTTTTCTAATAGAATTACTAGTAGTTGTATAAAAATTAGGATAATTATCTAATCCAGATAATTCAAGTATATATTGATCAGAAAAAATTTTATTATTTGTAATATAAATGTTTTTTATTTCAAATCCAATAAAATTTTTAATTATTAAGTATGAAAAAAAGATAATCAAAAAGATTATAAATATTACTAAAAAACCCTTTTTTAATTTTCTTTTTTTTCTTGTCATAATTACTCCCAATTAAACAATTCTTGTTCTACTTTTAATTTAATTTTAAATTTATCATTTACTTCTTCAATTGCTAAATCCATTAATTCTTTTATATCGCTAGAAGTTGCGCTTTCTCTATTTATTATAAAGTTGGCATGTTTATCACTAATTTGTGCTCCACCTATCATTTGACCTTTTAAATGGCATTCTTCAATTAATCTTCCTGCAAAATCGCCTTCTGGGTTTCTAAAAACACTACCTGCTGAAGGAAAACTCAATGGTTGAGAAGTTATTCTTCTTTCTTTTCTATCATTTACAATATTCATTATTAATTCAGTATCTTTTTTTTCTAACTTTAATGTAGCACTTAATATAATCCATTCTTTTTTCATAAAAATGGAACTCCTATAGGAATATTCTAATTCATCTTTTTTATATTCTTTTATATTATATTTTTCATCTAATACTTTTACTGATATTAAAATATCAGATAATGATGCTTTATAAGCACCTGCATTCATATATACTGCTCCACCGATAGTACCAGGAATTCCACAAGCCCATTCTAATCCACTGTAACCAGATTTAGAACAATCAATAGCTAATTTCATCATACTATAACCAGCTTCAACAGTAAAAATTTCATCTTCATTTTTTATTTCATTTAATAAATTTAATTTTATAATTACTCCATCATAATCATTATCACTTACTAAAATATTTGAACCATTTCCAAATACTTTAAAAGGCACTTCATTTTCCTTTAATATTTTTAGAACATATTTTAAATTATCTATATTTGAAGGAGAAATTACATATTTAGCTATTCCTCCTGTTTTAAATGTTGTTAATGATTTAAAAGAAACATTTTCTTTTATTTCACCAATATTTTTTTTATTTAGTTCTTCAATTATGTTTATCATTTTATTCACCCTTATCTAATAATTTTTTTATTTCTTCGTATATTCTTGTAGAACTATCAGTAACACCTAATTTCTTTGCATTATCAGACAATTTCTTATACTCTTTTTTATCATTCAATATATCATCTATTTTACCTATGAATGTTGTTTTGTCAAAAAACTTTTCTTCTATCAAATAACTTGCACCATTATCACTTAAGTACTTAGCATTTATATATTGATGATTATTTGAAACATATGGACTTGGTATTAATATACTTGGTATACCTAAAGCAGTTATTTCTGCAATTATTGTAGCACCTGCTCTAGAAATTATTAAATCAGTACTTTTTAATATTCCTGCCATATCTTCAATATATGGAACAATTTTCACATTAGAAATATGATTTTTACTCTTTACATTGTTATAATCATCTTTACCAGTAATAAGTAATACTTCATAATTTTTATCTTTAAAACTAGGAAGTAAAGCAACTATTTTCTCATTTATTGTAGAAGCACCAAGTGAACCAGTAGTTATTAATACTAGTTTTTTATCAATTGTTAAATTGTAATCTTTTTTATTACATTTATCTCCTAATAAAATATCTTCACTTCTAGGATTACCAGTAAATACAACTTTTTCTTCTGGAAAAAACTCTAATGATGATTTCATAGAAACACAAATTTTATCTACAAATTTAGTTAGAAATTTATTTGCTTTTCCTGGAGCACTATTTTGTTCATGTAATAAAGTAGGAACATTCAATTTATTTGCTGCAATTATAACAGGAGCTGTAATATATCCTCCAACTCCTATTACAATATCAGGTTTAAATTTATTTATTATTTTTTTACACTTATTTATACCTGATACAAAGTTTACACCAAATTTTGCTACTTTTATGGGATTTTTACTCAATCCACACATAGTGATTCCAATATAATTAATTCCTAAATTAGGAATTATATCTTTTTCCATGCGATTAGTGGTTCCAATATATAATATTTCACACTTATTATCCATTTCTTTTATTTTATTAATTATAGAAATAGCAGGATAAATATGTCCACCTGTTCCTCCAGCTGTAACAATATACTTCATATAATCACATCCCATTTAATTATATCATAAAACAATTTCAATATGAAAAAAAGTGTCTTAATTGACACTTTTATTTAATTCAATTTTATCTCTTTTTGCCTTTTTATAATTAAAGAATAAACCTCCAATTATTACTGGCATATAATAATCAATTAATCTCCATAAAATTACTGCTGGAGAAAGATATGATGATGGTATATATTTTGAAAAGAATCCACAAAATGCAAATTCAATACCACCTGTTCCTCCAGGTATTGGAACATATGAGCCAACTATAAACACATAAATTGATGTCAATATACAAATAAATACATTTAATTGATAAGTATATCCTAAAGCCTCAAACACAAAAATTGGTAATGTAAACACTATAATTAATGCTGTTACTTCAATCAATATATTAGTCCAAAAAAACTTTCTATCTAACATAAGAGATCTAAAACTTTCATAATACTCTGAACAAGCAGTAGTCCATTTTTCTGATGTTTCTTCTTTATGCTTTACTATTTTTAACTTAGATAACAAATTTATTATAAATATTATTGTCTTTTTGGTTAATTTCTTACTAGTTGAAACAAAATATACAAATATAAGTAATCCAAAATTAATAGCAAATCCTGTAATTAATAATGTTCTTAAAAATGCTTCACATTGAATTACATCAAAAATTGTATTTAGTATTATTGCTGAAGTTCCTAAAATCATCATAGATGTTTGAAAAATTATAAAATGTTTAATAATTATAGTAGTACCGTCAGTTATCCTTACTCCTTCTTTTTTTAATTCATATACTTGTAAAGGTTGTCCTCCACTAGAAAAAGGTGTAATTCCATTAAAAAATCTAGTCATCATATATAATTTTAATGCACTTTTAAATGTATAATCAGGCTTGTGAACATTTATTAATTTTTTCATGACTAGTGTTTCTAATAGAAAATATGCTATAAATACTATAAATGCTAAAATAAGCCAGATAATCTTTGCCGATAATAATATTGAAATTGACTCCTGAAAAGTGTCCTTCATTATAAACCAAATTAGTCCTATTGATAATACTAAAATTATTAAACTATTAAGTCGAAATTTATTTTTTTTCATGTATACCTCACTAAATATTGTTATAATAATTATATCATTAGTTTTATATTTAATACAATATATTTATTTTACTTGTCATCTTGTTTATATTTTTTTACTAATATCAATATTCTTTTACTAATTAATAATTTATTTAATTCTTTTTTGCATATATACCATAATACACTCTTTTTAATACAATTCCTTTTTCAGTTTTATTGTTTTTTACATAATCTTTTAATAATACTTCGTTAATTGATCTTCTATTCATATCTACATTAGAATTTTCTCAGAAAAACCTTCTATAATAGGAACTTTCATTATAAAATGATAAAATTCATCATAAGTTTTAAAATATTCTCTTTTGTAAATAGGCACTAATTCAACCTTTTTAAAACCTGCTTTAATTACATTTTCATAATCCACTTGACTCATAGATTTTATATCATTATATCCTTGTCCTTTACCAAATAATATTTTTAAATCAAAACAATCTAATTTATCAACACCATGAATTAATAATAAGCCATTACTATTTAATGTTTTATATATTTGATTAGGATCACTCACTGTATTCCTTGCTACCACAATATCATAATAATTATCTCTTGTTGTCATATTCAAATTATTCATAACTTTAAATTTTATATTTTTTCTTCCCGATTTCTTTAAGTTTTGTTTAGCTGTTTTTATCATTTCCTCTGAATAATCAGTTCCAAGAATTTCTTTAGCCTCTGGAAAATATGCAAGTAAATTTTCTCCACCACCAGTTCCTAAATCTAATATTTTAGAATTTTTAGTAGAATTTTTTCTTAATAATTCGTATAAATTCCAATCAGTTAATGATTCTTCATCAATATGAAACATACTAAAATCCCAATTTTTTATTTCATTATAAAATTCTTTTTCTTTTTCCATGTCCTTCACCTTTCTTAAGTAAAATTAAAAAATCTCACTTTTATTTAATTACATTGTATCATATAGATTACATAATTATCAATTAATGTAATAAATACTATTTTTGTAATTTTTATTATTTATTTTTACTAATATTCAAAATAATCCCAATGCTCGCCATACTAACTAATAAACTACTTCCTCCATAACTAAGAAAAGGTAAAGTAACCCCTCCCACACTTTCTTTGGGGAATTTTTTTTAAGGTCACAACTACTAAGGGGAACTTTTTTA
>CAZAPU010000031.1:0-10328 GCA_964487215.1 uncultured Mycoplasma sp.
CATGAATTCTTACCTCATACAGATGAAGAAATTAAACCACTTGCAGAAAGTTTAGGCATGACATTTGAAGCATTAAAAACTAGAGTTGAATCATTGAAAGAATTCAATCCAATGATGGGACATAGAGGTTGTAGATTGGCAGTTACTTATCCAGAAATTGCTAAGATGCAAACTAGAGCAGTAATTGAAGCTGCAATTAATGTAAATAAAGAAGGATTAAATGTAGTACCTGAAATTATGATTCCACTTGTTGGAGATGTAAAAGAATTAAAATATGTAAAAAATGTTGTTTGTGAAACTGCAGATGAAGTAATTAAAGAAAATAATGTTTCATTGAGTTATCATGTTGGTACAATGATTGAAATACCAAGAGCAGCATTAACAGCTGATAAGATTGCTGAAGAAGCAGAATTCTTCTCATTTGGTACAAATGATTTAACTCAAATGACTTATGGATTCTCTAGAGATGATGCAGGAAAATTCTTAAGTGAATATTATAAAAAAGGAATTTTTGAATCAGATCCATTTGCTAAGGTTGATAGAGAAGGTGTAGGACAATTAATGAAGATTGCTGTTGAAAAAGGTAGAACAGTTAGACCTAATATTAAATTAGGTATTTGTGGAGAACATGGTGGTGAACCTTCAAGTATTGAATTCTGTCATTTGCTTGGATTAACTTATGTATCATGTAGTCCATATCGTGTACCTATTGCAAGATTAGCAGCAGCTCAAGCAGCTATAAATAATAAATAATATGATAGATAATTATATGCTATATAAAAATTTGCCTGAATTAGATTTACATGGATGTAATAGATATGAAGCTAAGATTAAAGTAGAAGAATTTATTAACGATAATAAAAAACTTGGGAATCATTTGATAAAAATCATTCATGGAAAAGGATTAAATATTTTAAAGAATGAAATACATAAATATTTAAAAAGTAATAGAAATATAGTTAATTATAAAATAGATGTGTTTAATGATGGTGTAACTATTATTGAAATATAAAAAAGTGAATTAATTCACTTTTTTTTCTATTATTTCTAATATATCATTTTGAGTTTTTTTATTTGAATTATTCCAAACAATTTCAAATAATACACCAAGACCGGGTAAAACTAATTCATCTTTACCATTAATTGCTATAGTTATTGTGTCAAGTATTTCTTGCTTATTATTACCTTTAAAATTATTAATTACATTGTCTCTAATATCTAAATTCATTTTATCACCTAATATTATTATGTTTTTTTTAAATAAATTTATGTTAAATAATTGAATAATTTTTAATATAAATATATAATATACTTAAGGAGGAATTAAATATGAATATTGGATTAATTATTGCAATTGGAGTTGTTGTACTTTTATTATTATGGTTTTTAGGATCATATAATTCTTTAGTACAATTAAGAAATAGGAAGGATGATCAATGGGCACAAATTGAAGTTCAACTTAAAAGAAGAGCTGATTTGATACCAAATTTAGTTGAAACAGTGAAAGGATATGCTAAACACGAAAGTGGAACATTAGAAAATGTTATTAAGGCTAGAAATACTTATGTTGCAGCAAAAACACCAGAAGAAGAAATGAAAGCTTCAGGTGAAATTACTCAAGCATTAAATAAATTATTTGCTTTAGCAGAATCTTATCCTGATTTAAAGGCTAATCAAAACTTTATGAGTTTACAAGCAGATTTAAAAGATACTGAAGATAAAGTTTCATTTAGTAGACAACTTTATAATGATGTAGTTTTAAAATATAATAATAAAGTTCAAATGATACCATCTAATATTGTTGCAGGAATTGCTGGATTCAAAAAAGCAGAATTTTTTGAGGCTGGAGAAGCTGCAAAAGAAGCACCAAAAGTTAGTTTTTAATAGCTTACAATAGTAAGCTTTTTTTAGGAGGAAACTGTGAAGAAAAAATACTTATTATTACTTTTTATTTTCTTTTTATTTCCATTTAGTGTTTTAGCAGTAGATGATGTTGATTATACTATTACTGGTTTTAAAATAGATGCTAATATAGAAGAAAATGGTAATGTAAAAGTTTGTGAATATATAAAGCAAACAGGTAGTTTTAATGGATATGTTAGAGATTTGTATTATAAAGATGGAGATAGTACATATACACCGACTGGTATTACAGATATAGCTGTTTATGATTTAGTTGTTGGTTCAATGACTAAAGGAACAAAATTTAATGAAGTAGATTATGCATATAGTGGAGATACTTTAAAATATATTGTAACTAATAGTACCTATGGGCCATCTATTAAAATGTTTAATGAAAATGAAAGTGGTTCTAAAGGATATGTACTTTGTTATGCATTACAAAATACTATTTTAGTACATAATGATGTAGCTGAATTATATTATAATTTTATACCATCTGGATTTGGTGAACTTTTAGAAAATGTATCAGTAAATGTTTATTTACCAGAAAAAGATGCTACATTAAGAGTTTGGGCTCATGGTTCATTAATTGGTAATATTTCTATTGAAGATAATGGTTATGTTAACTATGCTAAAGCTACTATTGATTATATAAATCCATATGAAACATTAAATATAAGGATGACCTTTGATCCTAATTTAGTAAAATATAGTATAAGAAATTTAAATGATAATGCTTTGGATTCTATATTAAATGAAGAGGAAGAATTAGCAAAAGAAGCAAATGAAGAAAGAGAAAGGGCAAAAACTATTACTGGAGTACAAATAGCTATAATAGTTGCATATTTTTTAGTAGTTATAGGAATTATTATTTATGCTTATTTTAAACACGATAAGGAATATAAAATAGATTTTAATATGGATTATTATCGTGATTTTCCAGGTGAATATGGACCAGAAATATTAGAATATTTGCTTAAAAAGTCAGTTAGTACTGCTGGATATTCTGCTAGTATACTTAATATGATTTATAAAAAAGATCTTAAAGTAGAAACATTAGAAGAAAAGAAAACAGATTATAAGTTTATTAAAGCAGATAATTTTGCTAAACCATTAACGGATGAAGAAGCAGAAATAATGGATTTTTTAATTAATACAATTGGAAATGGAAATGAGGTTCTATTAAGTCAAATTAAAAATTATGGTAAAGTGGAAAGTACAGCTACTAAATTTTTAAATAGTTATAATAAATGGAAGATTCATACCAAAACAAAAGCTAAAGAATATAATTTTTACGAAAAAAGTAAAGTTGGTTTATTAGCCACACTTGTTATTTTTATAACAATGGCAGCAATATTTTTTACAATAGATCTTTATAATGGTTTAACTATTTTTCCACTATTAATTTTTGGAATAGGAAGTTGTATTTATTTAGCAACAATTAAGCGAAAAACTAGAAGTGGTGCTGTTGAATATAAAAAATGGATGGCATTTAAGAAATTCTTAGTTGATTTTGGAACTTTTGATAAGAAAGATTTACCAGAAATAATTCTTTGGGAAAAATATTTGGTATATGCTACTGTATTAGGAGTTGCAGATAAATTAGAAAAAACAATGAAAATAAAAATTGAAGAATTTAGTCAAAATGATGTAACATTTACAGATATATATTTTACTAATATGTTACTTAGATCATCAATTGCTTCTTCAGTTAATAGTTCAATTTCTAATGCTATTTCTACATCTACTGCAACTATTGCAGCTTCTCAAGCTTCTTCTGGAGCTGGAGGAGGTGGAGGATTCTCTGGAGGTGGAGGATTTTCTGGAGGTGGAGGCGGTGGCGGAGGCCATGGCTTCTAAAATATAAATAAGAATAAATGTACTATTATGTAGTACATTTTTTTGTTTGGATATTGCAAACAAATGTTTTTGTTGTTATAATGAAAATGGTGAGATATATGGAAAAAATAATTATGCATATTGATGTAAATAATGCTTTTCTTTCTTGGTCTGCTATTGATATGTTAGAAAAAGGCTATAAGGTAGATATAAGAGATATGTGTGCAGTTATTGGTGGCAGTAAAGAAACAAGATCTGCTATTGTACTTGCCAAGTCTTATCCTGCAAAGAAAATGGGTGTAAAATCAGCCGAAACAATTTATGAAGCTAAGAAAAAATGCCCGGCTTTAAAAGTTTATCCACCAAATTATGAATTTTATGATAAAAAAAGTAGAGAATTATTTGATTTATTAAGCTCATATACTCCTGATATAGAAATAGCATCAATTGATGAATGTTATTTAGATTATAGTGCTGTGAAAAGTTTATATGGTAATGAATTAGATTTTGCAAAGAAAATCCAAGCTGAAATATATAATAAATTAAAATTTACTGTAAATATTGGAATAGCAAATAATAAATTATGTGCGAAAATGGCAAGTGATTTTTCTAAACCAAATAAAATTCATACAGCATATGATTTTGAAGTAAAAGAAAAACTGTTTCCTTTACCTGTTGAAGATTTATTTGGAGTAGGTAAAACAACAGCAGATAAATTAAAACTTTTAGGTATAAAAACTATTGAAGATTTAGCTAATTATGACATAAATACTTTAACTAAACATTTTAAGAATATGGCCATTCAATTGAAAAATAAAGCAAATGGTATTGATGATAGTGAAGTAATAAGTGATTATATTAAACCAAAAGGAATAAGTACAGAAATCACTTTAGTAAAGGATGAATCTGATAAAGAAAAACTATTAGATTTATTGTTTTCATTAACTGAAGTAGTAGCAATTAGATTAAGAAAAGAGAAAAAATTTGCTTATACTGTATGTATTATTTTAAAGACTTATGATTTCAAAAGAAAGAATCATCAAAAGAAAATGCCATATGCTACTAATTCTACTGATACTATATTTTCTTTTGTAAAAGAAACTTTTTTAGAATTTTATGATAATATACCTATAAGACTAATAGGGGTTAGAATTACAGATTTTACAGATAAAAAAGTGGTTCAAACTTCGTTATTTGATTCTATTGATAAAGAAGAAAAAAATGAAAAAATAGATAATACTTTAGATGAATTAAAAGAAAAGTTTGGTAATAATATAATAAAAAAGGCTAGTGCTTTAAATAAATATAGTAAGATAAAATTATAAATATACTTGAAAAATAAGAAAATTATGCTATAATTAAATAGCGATATTTTTTTGGTTCCTTAGCTCAGCTGGTAGAGCAACAGACTCTTAATCTGTGGGTCTAGGGTTCGAATCCCTAAGGAATCACCATTTTACAAATTAAGATAGTTAAACTATCTTTTTTTTGTTATAATATTAATGGTGATTAATATGAAACCTATTATTGGAATAGTAGGAAGACCTGCAATTGATGAATGCAATCTTTTGGTAATGTCTGTTATGGATAACTATAGACTTGCAGTTATAAAAGCTGGTGGTATACCTATAATAATTACACCACCACAAATTATTGATTATTGGAATACTAAAAATAAAGATATTCCAGAATTAACAAAAGAAGATAAAGAAATACTAGAAAATCAAATAAATTTATGTGATGGCATTTTAATTGGAGGAGGAGAAAGAATTCTTCCATATCAAAAATATATTTATGAATATACAACTAAAATAGATAAACCTTTATTAGGCATATGTTTGGGAATGCAAATTTTTGCCTATTATCAAGATTATAACAATATAAAGAAGAATGAAACTGTTTTGAATCATAGAAATTTAGAAGAAAAATATCTACATGATGTTTATATTTCTAAAGATTCAATTTTATATAAAATATTAAAAAAAGATAAGTTAACTGTTAATAGTTTTCATAGTTATCATATACAAGATATTAAAGGATATAAGATAATAGCAAAATCTGAAGATGGATTGATTGAAGCAATAGAAAATCCTAAAAGTAGATTTAATGTTGGCATTCAATGGCATCCTGAGGTAATGATGAAATATGATGAGGACAATTATAAATTAATGAAATATTTTATTGATGTATGTAAATCAAAAATAACTATATAATAGTTGTTTTTTTGTTTTTATGTTATAATAATTCATGGAAGTTGAGGTAGTAATTATGAGTATAATTTTAAGCTCAAAAACAGAAAATTCTAATGAATTAGATTTATTAGCAATTAATAATATAAAATCACTTGCAATTGATATGATAACTAGTGCTAATAGCGGACATCCAGGTATTGTTTTAAGTGCAGCACCTGCAATGTATACTTTATATACTAGACATATTAATTTTGATAATAAAAATGATAAATGGATAAATAGAGATAGATTTGTTTTAAGTGCAGGACATGGCTCTGCATTATTATATTCTACTTTATTTATGTGTGATTTTTTATCTATTGAAGATTTAAAGAAATTTAGAAAATTAAATTCACTTACACCAGGACATCCTGAATATGGTATAACTCCTGGAGTAGATACAACAACTGGACCTTTAGGACAAGGAATTGCTAATGCAGTAGGAATGGCAATAGCAGAAAAATTCTTAAATAATAGATATTCTATAAAAAAAGGAACTAGTTTAATTGATCATTATACTTATGTATTATGTAGTGATGGCGATTTAATGGAAGGTGTTTCCTACGAGGCTTGTTCTATAGCAGGTAATTTAAATCTCGGTAAATTAATAATTTTATATGATTCAAATAATATGACAATTGATAGAAATACTAATGAAACTTTAAAAGAAAATGTTTTAGATAGATTTAAAGCTATGAATTTTGATGTTCAATTAGTAAAAGATGGTAATAATATAAATGAAATAGATTTAGCTATTAACAAAGCTAAAAATGTTAAAAATAAACCATCAATAATTGAAATAAAAACTATATTAGGTAATGGTTCAAAACTACAAAATACTAATAGTGTTCATGGTAAGCCTTTAGATGCAGAAGATATTTCTCAATTAAAGAAAAAATTGAATATGAGAGATGTAATGTTTACTGTATACGAGGAAGCAAAAAAACATATTGAGAACTGTATAACTGAAAGAAATGAAATTAATATAAAAGAATGGAATAAACTATTTGAGAAAATATTAGAAAAAAGTGATGATATAAGAAAAAATGAAATAAATAAATTAATTAGTAATGATTATTCAATTTCATTAGATAACTTGTTTTTTGATAAGACTGTTGAATTAAATGATTCAGGAAGAAATATTTCTGGCATTTTACTAAATAAATTAATAAATGAAAATACACTTATGTTAGGTGGTAGTGCGGATCTTGCTACTTCAACAATGACAAATTTAAATGAAATGAAAGATTTTACTGCGAATAATCTATCTGGCAGAAATATTTTATTTGGTGTTAGAGAACATGCGATGGGTGGTATTTTAAATGGGATTTGTTTAAGTGGTATAAGATGTTTTGGTAGTACATTTTTAGCTTTTTCTGATTATATGAAACCTGCAATTAGATTAGCAGCAATTATGAAACTACCTATAATTTATATTTTTACTCATGATTCAATTACAATAGGAGAGGATGGGCCAACTCATCAACCTGTTGAGCAGTTAATAGGATTAAGAACTATACCAAATGTTACTGTATATAGACCATTTGATGCTAATGAAATATTAGGTGCTTATAAAAGTGCAATTAATAATACAAATGGACCAAGTGTTATAGTATTAAATAAAAATAAGATAAATATTTCATCAAATACAAAAATTGGTGAGGTAGATAAAGGCGGTTACTGTTTATTTAGAAGTGATAATCCTAAAGGAATAATAATAGCAACTGGTGAAGAATTACAAATGGGAATTGATGTATATAATAAATTAAAAGAGATAGGTGTATCAGTTGATCTTGTTTCAATGCCTTCTTTAGAAAGATTCTTTTTACAACCAAAAGTTTATCAAAATAAAATATTAAGAAAAGTAAAAAGAGTTGCTATTGAATATGCTTCACCTTATTCTTGGTATAAATTTGTAAGAAGTAATAAATATATCTTTGGTGTAAACTCCTTTGGTAAAAGTGGCTCAAAGGAAGATATAGTAAATGAATATAAATTAGATTTTGATGAAATTTATAAAAAAACAAGAAATTATTTTAATAAGAAGTAATACTACTTCTTATTTTGTTGTAATAATTCAATAATTTCATATATTTTAATTGACTAATAATGAGATTTATGTTAAAATCTTAAATGTTTGAAGCCTTTAAGCTTTAAACTTTTAAACCACATTGAAAAGGTAATTAAGTCCTTATGGCACCTTAAAAGTGAGTCTTAGGTATTAAAGGAGGTATAATATGAAGGCTATAATCGAAACTGGTGGTAAACAATTTACTGTTTCTGAAAAAGATATAATTTATGTAGAAAAATTAGATGTTGAAGCAGATAAAACTGTTACTTTTGATAAAGTATTAATGCTTGATTCAGAAGTTGGAGTTCCTTATTTAGATGGTGCTACTGTTACAGGTAAAGTAATTAAACATGGTAAACAACCAAAAATAAGAATCTTTAAATATGTAAACAAACAAAGAAGCACTAGAAAAAGACAAGGACATCGTCAACCATATACTAAAGTAGAAATAACAAAAATTACAAGGTAATTAGTTATGATACAAGTAAAAACAATAAAAGAAAATAATTTATATAAAGAAATTAATATTATTGGTCATGCTGATTATGATCTTTATGGTAAAGATATTGTTTGTTCATCAGTTAGTTCAATAGTTACAACTACTGTAAATGGTATATTAAGTTTTGATAAAACTATTGAGTATAATGAATCAAAAAATTTATTTAAAATAATTGTTTTAGATAATAATGATATTACTGATAAATTATTATTAAATATGATAAATTTACTAAAAGAATTAGAAATTAGTTATCCTAAAAATATTAAAATTTTAGAGGAGGAATAATTTATGATGAGATTAAATATTCAATTATTTGCACATAAAAAAGGTGGTGGATCTTCTACAAATGGTAGAGATTCAGCTGGTCGTAGACTAGGATCAAAAGTTTCAGATGGTGAATTTGCAACTGCTGGTTCAATAATCTATCGTCAAAGAGGAACAAAGATTTTTCCTGGTACTAATGTAGGAATAGGAAATGATCATACTTTGTATGCAAAAATTGATGGTATCATTAAATATGAATTAAATAAAGGAAAAAAACAAGTTAGTGTTTATAAGAAATAAGAGAATTTATGTTCTCTTTTTGTTTACAAAAAAATAAACTATTATAGTTGTATTTTTTGTTAAAATAGATTATAATTATATTAGATGTAAAAGAAAAGAAAAGGAGGATAGAAAATTATGTGGAGATGGTTTAGATGGTGGTAAGATAGCAATATCTTACATTTAGGAGTCCTTTACGTAAAGGGCTCCTTTTTTTTATTTGAAAACATTTAAAATTTTCTATTTTATATATATAATGTTTAATATAGGAAAGGTGTGTATATAATATGAGTAAAACTTTAAAATCAAAAAAGGATGTATCAAAAAACAAATTATTTTTATCCTTACTTGTTTTAATACTTTATTTTACTTTTATTTTAGTGTTTGCATCTACAGAATTAACTTTTTTAAATTTTATTTCTCATTTTCTTCTCTTAGTTGCTATACTATTTATTTATAGGAATGACTTAAAAAAGAATTGGATAGAATATAGAAGTAATAAGAAAAATTTCTTAAAAATCTTATTATATTTAGTAATTTTCTTTGTTCTAGGAAATATTATAAATAATATAATTATTGATATTTATGTTTCAACTATTGACGGCTCTGCTTTATTAGAACAAAGTCAACAAACATTATCATCAATATTTATAAAAATACCTTGGGGAACATTGTTTGTTTGCTTTTTAACTATTTTCTTTTATCCTATTGTAGAAGAACTAGTATTTAGAAAGAGTTTCGGAGATGTAATAAATAACAAAGTGCTATTTATTTTAGTTAGTTCATTAGTTTCTTGGTATTTTCAGGTAACTTTGTTAAATCCATCAATACCAGAATTTGTACTTGCAATAGGTGTATTATTTACTAGTGTTTTTGCATCAATTATTTATACAAAGAAAAAAAATATTTTATATACAATTTTTCCCAGAATATTATTCAATGTTATTACTTGTGTAATGCAATTAGTATATTTATTTATAAAATAACAGAAAGGAGTGTTAGCAGTGAATACTTTATATCGTTCTAGAATTTTTATTTTAGCTCTTATTAATAATACTGCTAATACTTTGGCTATTGTTAATGATAAAAAAGGTACTACAGATAATTTAAATTATATTATTGGAGGTTTAATAGTAATAGTAATTATTTTAGTAGGTAGTACATTATTTAGTAAGAAATAAAAAGACATTAGAACTGATTTGAAGAAAATCTACACGAAATAAAAAAATGTGTAGATTTTTTA
>CAZAPU010000032.1:0-9992 GCA_964487215.1 uncultured Mycoplasma sp.
TTTGTGGTAGATGCTATTAATCTTCTTTCATTACTATTATTTTCTTGTAAAATTCTATTATTATCTATATCAATTATTATTGTACTTGCAAAACAATTTATTGGAATTAAAATTATTAATAATATAAGTATTTTTTTCATAATATCACTACTTAAATATATTAAATAAAAAAGAAATAATTCTTTTTAATTATTTCTTTTACTTTTAAAAAATATATTTTTTTATTATTCTTTCTAATTCTTCTTTTAATTTATCTTTTAATAAATAATCACTAATAGTATAATCATTTAAATAATCTTCTTTTATAAATTCTTTATTCTTTTCAAGCATAATTACTGTTTTAATTTTAAATTTCGGTATTTCTTGTAATTGATTAAAAGTTGAAACAGCACTATCTGGAACCATTTCATCATCAAGTAATATTAAATCATATTTTTCACCTGATTTTATTCTATCAATACATTCTTTACTATACATAGCAGTAACTACTTCTAAGTTATTGTTATTTAATATTTTAGAAATGTGATCAAGTTCTTTTGGATCATCATCTATTACTAATACTCTCTTTTTGTTTGATACAATCTTAGAAAAATTATTTATTTTATCTACTACAACATCTTTTTGTATTTCTGGCATTATTTGATCAAGTACAATTGTAAAAGTTGATCCTTTATCTACTTTACTTTTAATAAGCAAATTGCCACCTAAAACATTTATAATCTTTTTTAAGTTCTTTAAATTTACATCTAAACTATCTAATTGTTCAATATCTTCTTTTGAAAGTTCTGCATCGGATTCTAAAATACTATTTATCTTTTCTAATTCCATTCCAGAACCTGAATCTTCAATTGAAATTATTAATCTACAAATATCATATCTAACGATTGCATTAATATTTAATTCAATAAATCCATTTTCTGTATGTTTTATTGAATTAGATAATACCGAACAAATAATTTGTTTTATCTTTGTAGGATCGCCATATAAAGTTTTTGGTACATCATCGCTTATACTATATCTAAAGTCAATATTATCTTTCATTTGGTTTTTCATAATAAGAACAATTTCATTATATAAATTTGGAACTACATAAGTATTTTCAAATACTTTAATATTTTTTACATCAATTTCAGATATATTTAAAACATTATTAATTATTGATGAAACTTGTTTAGCATCATAATTAATTAATCTTATTCCTTCTTTAATTTCATTAATATCATCTTTTACAGAAACATTATCACTAACACTTATTATTTCTTTAATAGGTTGTCTAACATCTTGCGATATTTTAAATAGTAAGTTTGATTTTGATTCATTATGTTTTTCTACTAATCTTCTATTTTTACTTAATTCTTCAACCATTTTTATATCAGGATTCTCAATTGTATGGTACATTATTGAAGTTATAAAGGCTAATGTAAAATTAATTAGTAATAATCCTGGAACTAATTTTTGAATTATAACAACTGCTGTAAATAATACTGCTAAAAATATAATTGGCCAATATCCTTTGTTTTTTAAATGCTTTCTGTTTTTTATTAAAATAATTAAAATAAAAAGCAAATATAATCCACCACAGCCAAATGTTAAATCAACAGCAGGACCATATGAGTATTCTACCGTACCACCTTGATAATAATGAATAGGAAGAATCAAAACTATAAGCATGATAACAAAAGTAAATGCTGTATAAATTTTATAAAGCTTATTATATCTTTCTTTATAATTAATATTTATGCTATCTTGATCATTTCTTGAAACTATAAAGGCATATTCTATAAAGGTACTTAGCCAAGCAATACAACAAATTAAATATATTTTCATTGTAAATAAATACCAAAAATAAGTTAACTTACTTCCAATAACAGGTATTAATAATTCAGATACTAATGATACAATTGTTATAATTACCAATTTTGAAAAAATATTATTTTCATTTGTTTTAAATTTTTTCTTTGCAAAGAAAATTGTTCCTATTAAAATTGCATATAATAATGCAGAAGCAGACAAATATATTGTCTCTTTCATAAAATCACCATCCTATTTTATTTCATTATACCATAAAAAAAAGAATTGAAATACATCAATTCTTTATTTTTGTTTTTTTCTTACTAATTTTGTTTGATTTTCAACAAAATCTTTACCCATTTCTTCAAGTTTTCTAAAGTCTTGTTTATTATTCGAAGTATATGGAACACTTTCGATTTCTTCAAAATATAAAGGTGTTTCATAATCTGGAAGTTCTTTTTTACAATATTCTTTTATTTCTGGTAAAACTGAATTAAAGTTATTTTTATGAGCTTCATCTAATTCAATAAAAGCCATTGGAACACTTTTCTTAACAGGATCAGGTACTCCAACTACAATGCATGATTTTATAAAGCTTAGTTGTTGAATTTGGTTTTCTATAGCATCAGGAGAAATTTTATAAGCATCACTATAAATAATTCTTCTTGTTCTTCCTTCTAGAATAATATATCCATCATTATCTATTCGACCTAAATCACCGGTATGAATCCAATATTTTCCATCATCATGTAATTGTTTAATTTTCTTGGTTTCTTCTGGATTTCCAAAATATTCAAGAAAAGAATTATTTGTTTGCAAACATATTTCTCCTAATTCACCTTGATTTAACATCTTATTTGTTTCTGGATCAAATATTTTTACATCAATGCCGTGCACAGGAATTCCTATTGCACCTGATTTGTTAGCATATCTTGGAGAAACAACTGCTGCTCCAACAACTTCGTTATTTCCATATCCATTTACAATAGTTCTATCGAATTCTTGTTGCATTTCAATAATTTCATCAGTAGTAATTTTATCTCCACCTGATACGAAAACATCTACCTTTTTAAGTCCATCAAGAACTCTATTTAATTCTTTTAAAAGTTTTTTTAATTCATTTTTTGATTTACTATCTTGTCTATCTTTTAAATCATCAATTCTAGCTCTTAAATTTTTAATTTCCTTTAGCATATAGCGATAATGTAATGGAACACCAAAAGGCATAGTATATTTTCCTAAATCTTTATAAAGAAGATCTTCACCAACATTAGGATTTAATTCTGTTTTCATTTGAAATACTAAAGATGAATAAAAAGAATTATTAAGTCCATAAATTATAAATGGTGGTGCTATTACATATAATATTTTTCCTTTATAAAAAGGTAAATCAGTATAAGCAAGATTTTGAATTGCTGTGTTAAAATTATAATCAGTATGAATAATTGATTTTGCCTTTCCTGTACTACCGCTTGATTGAATTGATAAAGTTGGTTTTTCTTTTTCAAATCTAGCAGGTACTAAAGTACTATTTTTATCTCCACTTTGAATAAAATCATTAAATTTAATAAATCTACTATCTTCTGGAAGTTTTAACAATTTTCCTTCTTTTTTATCTTTTAAATCAGCTAATATTCTAATAGGAGGTGCTAAATAATCTTTTGGTGAACTAATAATTACTTTCTTTAAATCAGTTTCATTAATTATTTCTTCAAGTAAAGGTTGCATGCCTTCAAAAGCAATTAAATATTTGCATCCGCTATTATTTATATCATTTATTAAGTCTTTTGCTTTTACTCTTACATCAATCCATTTTGACATTGCTCCAATTTTACTTATAGCTAAAAGATTTTGTTGAACTGCTGGTGTAATTATTAAACATACTCCAACAACATCTTTATCAGTAACACCAATTTTATGATAAGCATCAGCAAGTCTATCAACATCATTAAATAAATCTTTATAAGACTTAGTAGTGCCTAAGTATCCAATTGCAGCATTATTTAAGTCATTTTTATTTTCATTTTTTACTAAATTATATAATGTTTGATTTACATCAAACTCTTTTATTGGTTTTTTTCTATGATATTTTTCCCATGGTTTTTCATTCATTTTTAAAATTCCCCTTTCGAAAAACATGTTTATTATATCATATATCGACAAAAAAGAAAAGTATTTACACCCAAAAAAAGGACTTTATATAGTCCTAATAAGCATATAATCCATGAATTTTTTGTCTTGTTTCTTCATCAATATTATCTAAAACCCATGTTCTATCAACTTTTCTTAAAGTAAATTCTATTGTATATTTTACTTTTTCATTATAATTTTTCATCTTATCTAATTTATAATCAATATATTTTGATTCTACTACATTACCATTAGTATCTAAAAATTCATCAGGTTTAGTTTTATAATACTTATCAGCAGTTTCAGTCAATTTATAAAAATCTAAAACTTCTACTTCTACTGTAACAGTTGCAGTATCTCCATCTATTTCTTCATCTTTAATAACATATGTAAGATTTTGATATTGATTTTTTAATATATCTTTATAACTATTCTTTTGTTCGGCAGTCATTATAGTATCAATATCAACTGTATTATCTAACTGAGTTATAACTTCCTCATTTAAAGTTTTATAATTGTTTAAATAACCTTCCACTCTTTTTGTTGGTGTATTATCCATTTCACAACCTACTAATAGTATCAAAGAAAAAATTAAAGTAAAATATAATAAAATTTTTTTCATAAAAAATTCCTCCCACTAATATAATGGAAAGAATTAATAATTTTATACAAAAAATTTATCTTTGCTTTTTAATAATCACAATTTCCAGGTGTTCTTGGAAACGGAATAACATCCCTAATATTTTCAACCCCTGTTAAATATATAAGTAATCTCTCAAATCCCATTCCATATCCTGAATGAACACATCCACCAAATCTTCGTAGGTTACAATACCAATCAATAGTATTTGTATCTACACCCATTTGAGTTGCTCTATCAATAAGTTTTTTATAATTTTCTTCTCTTTGCGAACCTCCCATTAATTCGCCAGCACCTGGAACTTCAAGATCAACTGCAGCAACAGTTTTTCCATCTTTATTAAGCTTCATATACCATGCTTTAATATCTTTTGGCCAATCAGTAACAAATACTGGTCCATTAAAATATTCTGTAATATATTTTTCATGTTCTTTAGCTATATCTTCATCATAACTTGGTTCAAATTCCCATTTTTTATCAGCTTTTTTTAATATATCTATAACATCATGATGAGAAATTCTTGTAAATTTTGAATTAATTAATTTAATTAATTTTTCTTTTAATCCTTCTTCAAGAAATTTATCACAAAAATCTATTTCATCAGGACATTTTTCTAATACATAATTAACAATAAATTTTAACATTTCTTCTTCATTATCCATTAAACCTTCTAAATCACAAAATGCTATTTCTGGTTCAATCATCCAAAATTCATTAGCATGAGTCTTTGTGTTACTTTTCTCAGTTCTAAAAGTTGGTCCAAAAGTATATATATTTTTATATGCTAAGGCAAATGCTTCACCATGCAATTGACCACTACCAGTTATAAAAGATTTTTTACCAAACAAATCTTTACTCATATCTGTTTTTCCATCAATTTTTGGCAAATTATCAAAATCTAAAGTTGTTACTTTAAACATTTGATCAGATCCCTCACAATCTGCTGTAGTAATTAATGGTGTATGAGCATAAATATATCCTCTTTCTTGAAAATATGTATGAATTGCCATTGCTGCAACACTTCTTATTCTAAAAACTGCTTGAAAAGTATTTGTTCTAAATCTTAGATATGCTTGTTCCCTTAAAAACTCCATTGAATGTTTTTTTGGTTGCATTGGATAATCTTCAGGACAATCACCTTCTAAAATAATACTTGTTGCTTTTAATTCGTAATCTTGTCCTTGACCTTCTGATTTAATAAAATTACCAATGACAGTAATTGCACTACCATTATGATATTTTGTTATTTCATCAAAATCTTTTATATTATTATCATAAACAATTTGTAATGTTTTAAAACATGTTCCATCAAAAAAAACTATAAATCCAAAATCTTTTTGCTTACGATGATTTCTTATCCATCCTTGCAATTGAATTTCCTTGTTTAAATATTCTTCAGGCTTTGCAAATATTTGTCTTAAATCTTTTTTCATATATCCTCCTTAAAATAAAAAGACTCTCCGTAAAGGACGAATCTTCGTGGTACCACCTTAATTGATGTATTAAAATACATATCTCTTATAAATAACGGTTTAGTCCGGCCTAGTCTACTTTGTTCTTTAGGCAACATTGAAAGTGTTATTCATTTAAGCTTATTCATTAGTTTTCACCAACCACTAACTCTCTTTAAATAGTCCTTAAATTACTTTTCTTTCTCAAACGTTTATACCAAGAGTTTATAATAAATTTTTATTATTGTCAATCTTTTTCTTCACTTATTAATTCATTAATTGTTACTATATTATAACCTTTATAGGATATATATTTTATAATTGGTTTTAATTCATTTACAGTATATTTATTCATATCAATAGTATAAATACCTCCATTAGATAATTTATCTTTTATATCAATGTAACTATCTGTTTTTGAAATAGGTATACTTTTTATTGTATACATATTTAAACTACTACAAAGATCTAATACTTCATAATCATCTTTTTCTACTAAACAATAATTATAATTATATTTAACAAACTTATCTATTAATGAATTAGTATATTTTATTGTTAATTTATTATACATGTTATTATAACCAAGATTACCTAAAAAATTGTTAGATTCAGTTATTTTCTTTAATAATTCAATATTATTTTCAAAAATTATTCCATCAATAAAAAAATTACCTACTGTATTAGTACTATTTAATATGTTTAATACTTCTTCAACATAGTCTTTTTTATTTAATTTAAAAATTAAAGCTATTTTCCTTTTTTCTTTGTTTCCACTTATGATAAATTTATTAAAATTTTTTTCAATACTTATTTCAGGTTCTTCATTTATAAACATATAAAGATTTTCATTATAATTACCAAGTTTTTTCATTTTATAATAACTTTTATTGATATCTATGTTTAATCCCATTAATCCAGGAATTATATAATCTTCTTGTATAGTTGCATTTACTGGTTCAACTATAAAGTTATCTTTTTCATTTAATATTTCAATCATAATAGGATCTTTTTCTTTAGCTAAATCTATCATTTTATTTGTATAATAAAAACTAAAAACAGTTAAAACTGTAATACCTAAAATTCTTAATATATTTTTCATATTTTCACCTATTAAATAATATGAATATTAAAAAAGATATTTCACAAAAAATATCTTTTATTTTTGGCAATTTGGACAATAATAAGTACTTCTACCATGCAATTTTTCTCTTTTTATTTTAGTTTTACAAATTAAACATTCCTCATTTTCTCTTTTATGAACATATAATTCATTTTGAAATCTACCAGAAACATTTTCTTCTGATGTATAACTTCTTATTGTTGTTCCACCTAATTTTATTGCTTTTTCTAATACTATTTTTGTATTATCTATAATAACTTGTAATTCTTTATCACTTAATTCTTTTCCCTTTTTATTAGGATTTATCTTACTTAAAAATAATATTTCATTTGCATAAATATTACCTATTCCAGTAATGATTGATTGGTCTAAAAGAATTGTTTTTATTTCAAGATTTTTATTTTTTAATTTATTCTTTAAATATTTAACAGTTAAATTTTTATCCCATGGCTCTAATCCTAATTTTGCTAATGGTGAATTATCTAAATCCTCTTTGTTTAATAAGTACATTCTTCCAAACTTTCTAACATCCATATATCTTAATTCCATATCATCAAGAACAAAAGATACAAGTTCATGTTTTCCATAATCATCATTAAAATTACGATATAAGTATTTTCCTTCCATTCTTAGATGACTAAGTAAATAATAATTACTTAGTTTAAATACTAACCATTTGCCTCTTCTTTCTATGTCTATTATTTGTTGCTCTTTTATTTGTATTTTTACATCATCTATACTAGGATATTCAAATATTTTAGGATAAATAATATTTATATCTTTAATAGTTTTATTTTTTATTTTCTTTAATAAGGCAACCCTTACTGTTTCTACCTCTGGTAATTCAGGCATATTTTCACCTACTTTGCTTCGTACCAATTATTACCATAATTAATACTTACTTTTAATGGCACAGATAATTTATATATATTTTCCATAATATCCGTAATAAGTTCTATTACAATATCTTTTTCTTCTTTATAAAGATCAAACACTAACTCATCATGTACTTGAATAATCATTTTTGTTTTTAAATTTCTTTTACTGAACTCTTCATCTATTTTAATCATTGCTTTCTTTAATATATCAGCTGCTGTTCCTTGAATTGGTGTATTTAAAGCCATTCTTTCTCCAGATGATTTTATTATATAATTTGTGTTCTTTAATTCTTCAATATATCTTTTTCTTCCAAATAATGTTTTCACAAATCCATTGTTATAAGCATCTTTTATTAGTGAATTCATATATTCTTTAATACCTGGAAAAGTATTAAGATAATCATCAATAAATTTCTTTGCAGTTTTAACATTTATTTTTAAATCTTCTGATAATCCAAAACTACTTATTCCATATAAAATACCAAAATTTACTGCTTTTGCATTTCTTCTCATTTCATGTGTAACAGCTATTTCAGGTACATGATATATATCCATTGCTGTTTTTGTATGAATGTCCATATTCTTATTAAAAGCTTCTATTAAGTTTTCTGCTTTTGACATATCTGCAAAAACTCTAAGTTCAATTTGTGAATAATCACTCGATAGTATAATTGAATCTTTAGATGGAACAAATGCTTTTCTAATTAATCTACCATAATCTTCTCTTATAGGAATATTTTGTAAATTTGGATTAGTTGAAGATAATCTTCCTGTTCTTGTAAGAGTTTGATTAAAAGTAGTATGAATCTTCCCATCATCTTTTATACAATCTGCTAAACCTACTGCATAATTACTATACAATTTAGCTAAAGTTCTATAATCAAGTACTTTTTCTACTATTGGATAATCTATAAGTTTTGATAAAATATCTATACTAGTAGAATAATTATCATCTTTTATCTTCTTTGGATAAGGGATTGCTAGTTTTTCAAATAATATTTTACCCAATTGCTTTGGAGATAAAATATTAAACTCAACTCCTGCTAAATTATATATTTCATTAGATATTATATCTAATTTAATTTTAATCTCATCTTTCATTTCATCAAGTACAGATCTTGAAACATATACTCCTGTATATTCCATATCTGCTAATATATATGATAATGGTAATTCCATATCATTATATAAAGATAGACATTCTTCTTGTTCTAAAGATTTATACATTTTATCTTTGTTTTCATAAATATATTTTGCTTTTTGTATAGCATGTTTTGCAATTTTTTCTTCTGTTAATTCTTTGTCCTTATATAATTGCTCATTAAACATAATATCAATATTATTGTTATTCATTAAATATGATAAATCGTCTTTAATATTATAATTTAATAAGTAACCCATAAGCATTAAATCATCATAATTTTTAGAATAGTTTATATTTTTATATTTTAAACTTACTATTAGTTTTTTTAAATCATAAGTATATTTCCTATATTTATTAGAAAACAAATCTGTTTTTTCTGTAATTAATTCAAATGGGACATAACAACTAATATTTTTATTATAAAATGCTATTCCTTTTACATCTTTATCATGATAATTACCTTTTACTTCAATATAAATAGCAATATCATCATCTATTTTTAAATTATCAATCGAATCTAAAATATTTACTTTTATTTCTTTATCTTGCTCTTTCTTTTCATTCTTTTTTAAATAAGAATAAAATTCTAATTCCTCAAGTATTTCATTATAACTAGAACTAATTCCTTCATATTTTATATTTTCTAAATTAATATCAATTGGTACTTCTTTATATATTGTTGCTAATTCTTTACTAAAAAAAGCATTCTCTTTATCGTTAATTAATTTATCATGTGTTGCACCTTTTATTTCATCAATATGTTCATAAACACCTTCAAGTGAATTATATTTTTGGAGTAAAGTTAAAGCTGTTTTTTCTCCAATACCTTTTACAC
>CAZAPU010000032.1:10002-10215 GCA_964487215.1 uncultured Mycoplasma sp.
AATCATTTTAATTGGCTCAATACCATAAGTTTTATTAAACTCTTTTTCATCCATTCTAATAAAATCATTAGTTTTAAGTAATTTTACATCAATATCATTAGAAATTAGTTGTAATAAATCCTTATCACTACTTATAATTGTACCAATAAAATCTTCATTAATATCAACTTCTTTAGCAAAAGTTCCAATTATATCATCTGCTTCATAATTATC
>CAZAPU010000033.1:0-5114 GCA_964487215.1 uncultured Mycoplasma sp.
CAGCATGTCTTAATTCATCTATTTCATCGTTAATAGCACTTGTTTTTTCTATATATGTATCACTTGAAGGAACATATGCTTCTGGTTGATAATAATCAAAATAAGATATGAAATAACTAACAGCATTATCTGGAAATAGTTCTTTTAATTCACTATATAATTGACCTGCTAAAGTTTTATTATGAACAAGTACTAAAGTAGGTTTATTAACTTTTTGTATTACATTAGCAATAGTAAATGTTTTTCCTGTACCTGTTGCTCCTAATAATACTTGATCTCTTTTATTATTATTTATACCTTCTACTAATTCACTAATAGCCTCTGGTTGATCTCCACTAGGTTTATATTCTGATACCAATTTAAACATAATTATCCCTCCTTTTTTGATGATATTTTATCATTACTTACATAATAAAACAAGAAAACATATTATTTTTTGTTATTATTATGTTTTCCTATTTCTAATTTTTAATTCTTTAATACTAAAAATGATATAAACTTTTTTCAAAGTCTTCTACATAATATTTAATATTAGTTTTTCCTTTAGTAATAATTGTATGTCCTTCTTCTTCAAGTTTCTTTTTTTGTAATTGTATTCCTTCCGGATATTTTATATTTAATTCTCCATCTGATTTTAATACTCTCCAATAAGGAGTTATATTTTCTTTTCTTTGATAACTAGCCCAAGCACATATATTTACAAAAATCCCTGCTGTTAAAGGACAGGTAATTTCTACATTGTTATTTTTAGCAATTTTTTCTCTTAATTGAGTTGTCGTTATTACTTTTCCTTGAGGTACTTTTTTCATTAATTCATCATATTGAAGTGGTGGAGCAATAACCATTGTTCGTCCACCCCATTTTTTAATTCCTTTTTCGTCTTTGATTTCTACTATTTTAGGCATATCTTTATTATTATTCATCATAGCATTAAAATCTTTTTTTTCTTCATTTGCCATTTATATCACTCCTTTTACAAATAAATTATATCATAAAAAAGAAGAATTATTTTCTTCTTTATCTTCTCTTTACAGGAATTTGTATTTCTGTTAACCAATCTTCTTCATTATCTTTATTCCACATACCATCAATATAACTTTCTCTAATCGGTTCAGAAATTTCATATCCATTTTCTTCAATCCATTTAATTAAAAATCCATATGCTTCTCTTAATCCTTCATAAGAACCTTTATGATAAATACAAGCCGCCTCAACTGGATTTAGTCTTTCAAATTTAATTGTTTCATTAGGTATTCCTTCTTCAGTTACTGCTTGTGCATATCTAATCTTTATATTTTTTTCTTTATATTCTCCATCTAAGTAGCTTACATAACAATAACCTGGTTCAATACACTTAATATTTGGATTAGTTTCCATACATTCATCAGCTGATTTTAAAATAAAATCTGTTATTTGACTAAAATCTTCAATTATTCCTTCTTTATAGTACACAACATAATCAGGAAGTTCTTTCATTATTACTTCATATTTCATATTATTATCCTCCATTAAATAATTTATTCTAGAAAGCTGTTTATCACAATTAATAAGTTCTTTTTCTAATTCTTTTTTTCTTTTATTTAACATTTCACTTAATTTTTTATCTTTTAATATCTTTTTTATATCTTCAATAGACATTCCTATTTGTCTTAATGATATAATTTTTGCTAAATCTAATAATTGATATGTTTCATAAAAACGATATCCAGTTTGTTCATCAACAAATGTAGGAATTAATAATTCTTCTTTTTCATAATATCTTAATGTTTTTATAGTAGTCTTAGATAAAGTAGAAAATTCACCTATTTTATACATAAACTTGCCTCCTTTTTATAACTATAAATTATCCTTTAAGGGGAGAGTCAAGGACTTTTTTATTTTTTTAATATTTTTTTTAAATCAGTCATATCAGTAATTACTACTGTTGAAGAATTATATAATGATTCTTTCTTACCATTTGGATCAAATAATATTGTATCTAATCCTATTTTTTTACAAGCAACATCTGCTCCACTATCACCAATCATAATTGTTTCATCAATGTTGAATTTTTCTTTTTGTAATATATAATAAAAATGTTTTGAATCTGGTTTTGCATAAGTATTTTCACAAGTATAAATTTTAGAAAAATAATTTTCAATATTTACTGCCCTTAATTTTTCTCTCTGGGCTTGCTCTAACCAATTTGTAGAACATAATAAATTATATTTTAAAGTTTTTAAAAATTCCAAAGTACTTTTAGTATTAGGAATCTCTTTAACATATTTTTGTTCTAATTTTAACATTTTTAAGCCAAATTCCTTTGCAGTAATACCAGTATTTTTTAAAAATAATAAAGTTTCTTCCCAGCAATCAATTAAACATTTAAAACTAAAAGAATTATTTAGTTCTCCCAATTTTAGTGCCTTTATAACACCATCGGTTTGCATTTTATAATATTCTTCTTTGGGTTGAATACCATAAAATATCAAAGCCTCATCTATCAAATCATATAAGGTATCAAAATATAACAATGTGCCATCAATATCAAACAACAAATTCTTTTTTTGAGTCACCAACTCATCTTTTATTATCATTCAAACCACCCTATTTTCATATTAGCAAAAAAAAAAGAGTTTGTCTACTCTTCTTCAATTAATCCATAATCGTTATTTTTTCTCTTGTATAATACTGCTACTTTATCTGTTTCTATATTTTTAAATAAATAAAAATCATGATCTAATAATTCCATCTGAAGTATTGCTTCATCTTCATCCATAGGTTTTAATTCTATATATTTTCTTTTTACTATTTTGTTTTGATTTTCTTCTTCAATATCATCAAAATTTTCTAATACAAAGTCTTTTTTATCTTTAAATTTTTTACTCTCCAGTTTGGTTTTATTTTTTATTATCTGTCTTTGTAATTTATCAATAGCTGTATCAACAGTTGCATAAAAATCTTCTCCATTTTCTTCAACCCTTAGAGTAAAATTTCTTAGTGGAATAGTTACTTCTAGTTTTTGCTTTGGTCCATTTATCTTAAATAATAAATTACCAACAACATTTTCTTGATTATCTAAATATCTAGATAATCTCTCAAACTTCTCTTCTGCATAGTCTTTCATTGCATCAGTTATTTCTAACTTTTCACCACGAATATTTATATTCATATTAAATCCTCCCTATTAAAAGTATATCATTTTTTTATTAAAAAAGCCACTATTTAGTGGCAACTGTTTCTTTTACCAAGAAAACATCTAAAGCTTGTAAACCTTTTCCGGTTTCAATTAATTTGAATTCTACATAATCGCCCTCATTTAGTGTCTTATATCCTTCAGCCTTTATTGCAGAGTAATGTACAAAAACATCTTGTCCAGGCATATATTCTATAAATCCAAATCCTTTTTCATTGTTAAACCATTTTACAAATCCTTTCAAAATAACACCTCTCCTTCTTTACTATTTTTACTGCATAACTCCATTTAAAGCCGCGACATATTTATATTAACAAAAAAAGATTTAATATTTTAAATCTTTCCTAATCTTGCGATATTTTCCTCTTATTTGGTAAACATATTCTTTATTTTTTTCTTCATATTTCTTGATAATAAATTGCATTCAAACTTATCATCAAATATTATTTTATTTTCAGCAAAATCAATTCTTTTTACTTTATTAATATTTATTAAAGCACTTTGATGAGACTTTACAAATCTTTCATCAAGTTCCTTTTCTATTTCAATTAAACTTTTATATGTTGTATATGTTTTATGTTTGCAAACAATCATACATTTCTTTCCATTTAATTCTTTTTCAATATATAAAATATCTCTATAGGGTACTTTATATAAGTTTTTCTCATAAGTAAATGTTATAACTTTATGCCTATTATAAATAATATTTAAAATATAACTTAAATCATCAAAAAGTTTTTCTTCAACTTTCTCTTCTTGAATTATTTCACATAAAAGTGAATATTTTTTCATTATTTCATTAGAATTTAACTTTTTATTTGAATCAATGACAATAATAAATGCCTCATAAAATTTATAGGTATCTCTAATTTTATATATTACCTCAGCGGTATTTATACTTTCATTTTCGATAATGAAAATATTTGATCCATATGTATTACTACAAAATTCATCAAAATTTTTATTATTATCATTAAAAATATATGTTTCATAATGCAGATTGGTATCCATCATTAATTTGTCTACTAAATTATTGTATTTTTTCGAAATACTATTACTACTCATTATCACGAATCTTATCATATGCCATAACCTCTTTCTGAAAAATAATTTTCTAAAAAATGTTTGGATTATAAATTACTTTATTAACTTTAAAAATGCTTCTTTATGAAAATTATTTATGCTTCGAGTAGAATAATATTTCTGCTCTTTACCATATTTATCAAATTCCATAGTATCTGCAATAAAATTTATACTTTGCTTACCCCAATATATTCTTAAAATAATTTCTGTTTCATATTCGTTTAGATACTTCTCTTTGCACAGTTTTTCTAATTCATCTTTACTACTTGATAAGAATATCTTACCTAATCTTCGTGGCATTTTTCTTCTTCCTTTACTACAACATAATTCATATAAGCAGAAACTAAGCATCCTAATATGATGCATAAAAAGACACTAACATATACACTTGGTATTAAAGCAGTAACAATAAAAAATATTGTCCAAGTAAAAGTTGTACACATAACTGTTGAATTTAAATGATATGTTTCTCCTAAAAATGATCTTGTAAAAAAATAACCAATTAAAAAGAATGAAAGTTCAGGAAAAGCATCATTAAAATATGCAATTACTACAATTCCAGCAGTTTGTATTAATTGAATTGGAATTGTAATACCATAAAATATAATATCTTCTAATTTTTTTTGAAGTACTTCTGCTTTCTTTTGTGCAAAACTATCAATAGTAGCATTACTAGAATGCCATATACCATTTTTTCTTCTCTTTTTCTTTTCTTTTTGTAACTTATTCTCAGCCATTTTAACCACCTCTTTTATAAAAAGTAAAGGGCCCTTTTTACTCCTTATAACTATTTAACTATTCTTTTTGCTAATTTTTTTGCAAAACTTTTTTCCTTTTTGAATGAAGGAAACCATAA
>CAZAPU010000033.1:5214-10200 GCA_964487215.1 uncultured Mycoplasma sp.
CATACTACGATCTTAGCTATTTTTTCATTTAATCCCAACCATTTACAAAAATCTTTCATACTTCTTAACCCTTTCTCATTATAAATTTTATGATATTATTTTTTGTGCAATCTAAGTGCAAATTTGGAAATATTTTCCAATTTTATTTTAACATAATAATATAAAAAAAATAAATAGTTATACTATTTATTTTTATTTGTTGCTTTTGTTTTTTTATCATAATTTTTTGGATGTTTTTTATCCGCTATTATACTAGTTCTAGTAACTATCCAAACTAATAATATAAATATTATTAAATAAATAACTACTCCAACTTTTTTATCTTTTAAAATATATATTATAGAAGCAGCTGCAAACAATATATTCATTGCATAAATTGCTAATACAGTGTTCCTATGTGAAAGTCCTAAATCTAATAATTGATGATGTAAATGACATTTATCTGGCAAATAGATAGGTTGTTTTTTTATTAATCTTCTAATTATTGCAAATAATGTATCAAGAATAGGAATTCCTAAGATACAAACAGGTACAAATAAGGAAATCATTGCTGTGGTTTTAAAACCTAAAAGAGAAATTACTGCAATCATAAATCCTTGAAACATAGAACCAGAATCTCCTGCAAAAATTTTTGCTGGATAAAAATTATGATATAAGAAGCCTAATGTACAACCAAACATAATAAATGTTAATGTCATTCCTAATGCATTAATGCTTCCTTGCATAAATGCTATAATACCAATAGTGGCATAAAATATCGCACATGTTCCTCCAGATAATCCATCTAATCCATCAATTAAATTTATAATATTTATGCATCCAACAATAAATAAAATTGTAATTAAATATGACCACCAACCAAAATTTAAAACTAGACCAAAAATTGTAGCATTGCCTATAGTGATATTTCCATAGAAAACAACTATGCAAGCTGCTAATATCTGACCTAAAAATTTTGTTTTAGCTCCTAAAGGACTTATATCGTCCATTACTCCAAATAAAATTATAATGAAGCTTCCAATTAAAATAGAGTTCATCTGAATACTTTGTTCTCCAAACAAAATATATCCAAATAAAAACCCTAAAAATATTCCTAATCCACCAAGTCTTGGAATAGGTATTTTATGAACTTTTCTTTCATTAGGTATATCCATTGCTCCAATATGTTTTGCTATTCTTTTTACATAAAATATTACTCCAAGAGTAAAAAACAAACATGATAACACTATAATTAAAATATGTGTTGTATTATTTAAGTCTAACATTTTACCACCTAATAAAATTATAGCACAAATAATTTATTAATCAATATAATGAAGTTTATCTAGTAAAATTCCTGTACCTGTTGCTACACAATTTAAAGGTTCTTCTGCTATAAATACTGGAACATTTAATTTTTCTTCCAATAAAGATGGTAATTCTTTTAACATAGCTCCTCCACCAGTTAATACTATACCATTTTCTATTATATCAGCAGATAATTCTGGAGGAGTCTGTTCTAAAACTACTTTTATCATTTCTATAATTTTATTAATACTACTTTTTAATGCATCTTCTATTTCTTCACTTGAAATAGTAATTGTTTTAGGAAGACCGCCTACTAAGTCTCTTCCCCTAACATCCATTTTATCTTTTTTATTACCATTTTTAGCAGTTCCAATATTTATTTTTATTTTCTCTGCTGTTTTTTCTCCAATTAATAATTTATAATTGTTTTTAACATAAGCAATTATATCTTCATCAAAAACATTACCTGCTGTTTTTATAGAGGCACTAGTTACAATATTACCAAGTGATAATACTGCAATATCTGTAGTTCCTCCCCCAATATCAACAACCATGTTACCAATTGGTTTAGCAATATCTAATCCTGCTCCAATTGCTGCTACTTTTGGTTCTTCTTCTATGAATACTTTTTTTGTACCAGTTCTTTCAGCAGCATCTTTTATTGCACTTTTTTCTACTTCAGTAATATTTGCAGGACAACATATTAGTATTCTTGGTTTAAATAAACTACTTTTCATATTTACTTTTCTTAATAAATAATTAAGTAACATTTCAGTTGCCTCAAAATCTGCAATAACACCATCTTTCATTGGTTTTATTACTCTTATTTTTCCTGGAGTTCTTCCCATCATTTCATCTGCTTCTTTACCAAAAGCTATGGGTCTTTTACTTTCTTCTTCTACTACTACAACACTTGGTTCATTTAAAACTATTCCTTCCCCTTTAACATATATTAGTACATTAACAGTACCAAGATCTATACCAATATCTTTTCCAAACATAATTAGAATTCTCCAATTGTTTTTCCATAATATTCTTCTGGGTTTACTAATTCATCATTATAGAATAATTCAAAATGTAAATGATCTCCTAATTCACTTCCAATTGAATTAGTACCACTTTTACCTATTATTTGTCCTTGTGAAACTTTATCATTTTCTTTTATTGTTACTGAACTTAAACTTTGATAAGTACTTATAATATTTTCACTATGTCGTACTTTTACTGTAATCCCTACAATATCATCTTCTGTTATAGAAATAACATTACCATCTAAAATTGATACTACATCAAATCCATTTTCTGAAACATAATCTACTCCTGAATTTTGAATATATGTGTTTTCAAAAAATATTATTGAGTCTTCTTGACTATCTTTTCTATAATCATAAAAGTTTTTGCCTATAGATGCAGAATCCCCAAAATATGGTTTAATAATTTTTACCTCATCTGTACTTATTACTGGTACACTATTATCTAATAACACTTCATAAGATACATATAGATAATCATCCTCTAATTTTACTTCTGCTACTTGTAATGATTTTGATATTAAAAAAGTCATTAACATAAATAATACTACTAACAATAAATAAAGACTTGGAAGAACAAATGGTTTTAGTTTTCTTTTTACCATAAAAAATCACCTCATTAAGAGTTTTTACAATTAATGAGGTTTTTATTCATAATTTATACTAATTTTAATATAAGAGCAAAATCATAGATTAAATTTGTTATTAAATATATTAAAGCAAATGCAATAAAAAAATAGAACATTCTTGCTTGAATAATTTTATTTTTTTTAAAAATAGAATTTATATTTATTGAATCTAATGAAATAACTACTAAAATTGTAACTATTAAATATAAATATACTTTAGGATTCAATTTCTTTTTTCTATCCTTTTAACTTGATTTAATCTATTTTTATATACTTCTTCTTCTAACATTTCAGTTTTTAAAAATTTATTTACTATTAATTTTGCTTTTAATGACAACATATTTCCTCTAAAAGCTATAACATTACAATTATTATGTTCTTTTGCTAATCTTGCTTCTTTTATTGAGTCTACTTTTGCACAATAAACTCCATCCATTTTATTACAAGTTATTGACATTCCTATTCCTGTTCCACATATTGCAATTCCTGTTTCTATTTCTTTTGATTGGATTTTTTTACCTAATTTTTCTGCTAATAACGGATGATCAATTCTATCAAAATTGTTTGTACCAAAATCTTCTACTTCATATCCTTTTTCTTGTAAATATACTTTTATTTTTTCTTTTAGTTTGTATCCTCTATGATCTGCTGTAATTCCTATTTTCATATCATTCACCTCTAAAAATAATTATACATTAAAAACAAAAAAAAAGAAACTTGGTTTCTTTATTTCTTTAATCCGTATTTTTTATTAAATTTTTCTACATTTCCTGTTGTTGTTGCTGAACCTAATTTTCCAGTATAAAATGGATGACATTTTGAACAAATGTCTAAATGTACTTCTCCACCTTTAGTAGATTCTGCAGTAAATTTTTCTCCACATACACAAATAAATGTAGTTTCTTTTGATTCTTTATGAATACCTTTTCTCATGTCTTTCTCCTTCCGCCATAGCTAATTAAAGCTATAGTAATTCAATTTCCATAGTATTATAGCAAATATATTTTAATTTAGCAAGTCTTTTTATATTATTATTTTATTTCAATAAGTTCTATATCAGCACCAACATTAGTTAATTTTTCTATTATATTATCATATCCTCTTAAAATATGTTCAATGTCTTTAACAGTAGTTGTTCCTTTGGCAATAAGTCCTGCTATTATCATTGCTGCTCCACCTCTTAAATCTGTTGCCTTTACTGTTGATCCTTTTAATTTTGTTGGTCCTTTTACTAAAGCAGTTTTGTTTTTTGCTTTAATATTAGCACCCATCTTATTTAAATATGCAACATGCATAAATCTATTTTCATATATATTTTCTGATATTTTTGATGTACCTTTACATTGAGTTAAAAATGTTGAAAAAGGTTGTTGTAAATCTGTAACAAATCCTGGAAAATAATAAGTATTAACATCAACTGCTGTTAGTTTATTGGTACTATTACACAATACATAATCTGAGCCTATTTCAAGGTTAGCACCAGCTTCATTTAATTTTGAAGTTAATGCTTCAATATGTGATGGAATAATATTATCAATTTTCAAATTCTTTCCTATTAATGATCCTATTATTATATATGTTCCAGCCTCTATACGATCTGGTATTATTTCTGCAAATCCTTTTCCTAATCTATCTACACCTGTTATTTTTATAACATTTGTACCAGCACCTTTAATGTTAGCACCCATGCTATTTAAGAATGTAGCTACATTAATTATTTCTGGTTCTCTCGCAGCATTTTCAATAGTTGTTACTCCCTCTGCTTTTACTGCTGCTAGCATAATGTTGATAGTGGCACCAACTGATGCAATATCTAAATATATTTTAGCACCCTTCAATTTTTCAGCAGTTATAGTATATCTATCTTTTTCTTCTTTTACTGTAGCACCTAATTTTTTAAATCCTTCTAAATGTAAATTAATTGGTCTTTTGCCAATATTACATCCTCCCGGAAAATACATCTGTACTGATTTGTATTTTGAAAGTAATGCTCCCATAAAATAATATGAAGCTCTTAATTTTTTTGCAATTTTTTCAGG
>CAZAPU010000034.1:0-8422 GCA_964487215.1 uncultured Mycoplasma sp.
TAAGGCTTTAAAACTATCTTCCACAACAATTCTTGTATTTCTTACCACTTCCACAAGGACATGGATCATTTCTGCCAATTTTTTTGCTAGTTTTAGTTCTTATTTTTGCAGTTTCATCACTTTTATTTGTACCTGTTGGCTTGATTGCTTCTTTTCTTTCGATATTTTGTCTTATTTCTGCTTTTAATAAATAAATTGTTGTAAATTTATCTATGTTTTCTAACATTTTATCAAACAATTCAAAACCTTCCATTGTATATGCCCTTAATGGATTATCTTGAGCATATTGTCTTAATGTTATTCCTTCTCTTAAATGTGACATTGTGTTTATCTGTTCCATCCAATATTTATCAATAACATTTAAACTTATTACTTTTTCAAATTCATTTATTATCTCGTCTGGTATTTCTTTTATTTTTGTTTCATATTCATTAGAGATTTTTTCATAAATATATTCAATAGTGTCATCTACTGATTTATCTTTAATTTCTTCTGATTTAATTCCTTTTTTTAATAAATTATGATTTGTATATTCAAGTATTTCTTTAATATCATTATCATTTAATTTTTCTTCTTTTTCTATATGTGATTCTACCAAATCTGCTATATGATTATACATAGATTTTAATATTTCTTCATGAATATTATCATTATCTAATACCATATTTCTTCTTTTGTATATATTTTCTCTTTGATTATTCATAACATCATCATATTGCAGTACTGATTTTCTCATATCAAAATTGTTTCCTTCTACTCTTTTTTGAGCAGAAGCTACTGAATTAGTAAATACTTTACTTCTTATAGCCATTTCTTCTTGCATTCCTGTTGAAGCTAAAAGAGCTTGAATTCTATCAGATCCAAATCTTCTCATTAATTCATCATCCATTGCGATATAGAATTGTGAAAATCCAGGATCTCCTTGTCTTCCAGACCTACCTCTTAACTGATTATCAATTCTTCTTGATTCATGTCTTTCTGTTCCAATAACACATAAACCACCAAGTTCTTTAACACCTTCACCTAGTTTTATATCTGTTCCACGACCTGCCATATTAGTTGCTATTGTTACCGAACCTTTTTCTCCTGCTTTTGCTATTATTTCTGCCTCTCTAGCATGATTTTTAGCATTCAATATTTCGTGTGGTATATGTCTTTGTTCTAATAATTTTCCTATCTCTTCAGATGTTTCAATTGCAATAGTACCAACTAAAACTGGTTGTCCTTCTTTATGTCTCTTTTCTATTTCATCTACAATTGCTTTTTGTTTTGCTTTTTTATTAGCATAAATAATATCTGACATGTCTTCTCTTACAACAGGTTTATTAGTAGGTATTGTGATAACATACATATTATATATATTTCTAAATTCTTCTTCTTCTGTTTTTGCAGTACCAGTCATTCCTGAAAGTTTCTTATACATTCTAAATAAATTTTGGAAAGTAATTGTTGCAAGTGTTTTTGTTTCTTGTTGAATTTGTACTCCTTCTTTTGCTTCAATTGCTTGATGTAATCCTTCTGAAAAAGCTCTACCTGGCATTAATCTTCCTGTAAAGGCATCTACTATAACAATTTTTCCATCTTGTACTACATAATCAACATCTTTTTTCATTGCATAGTTAGCATGTAATGATTGATTAATAAAATGTACTAAAGTTGTATTATCAATATCATATAAATTGTTTAAATGATAATATGATTCTGCTCTTTTTACACCTTCGTCTGTTAAATTTACCTTTTTAGTTTTTTCATCAAATATGTAGGTATCATTTTCTTTTAATCCTTTAACAAAACGATCTGCATCTAGGTATAAATTTTTACTTTCAAGAGAACCACCTGAAATAATTAAAGGTGTTCTTGCTTCATCTATTAAAACCGAATCAACTTCATCTATTATTGCATAATTTAATCCTCTAGTTTGTACTCTATCTTCTTTTCTAATAGCCATATTATCTCTTAAATAATCAAATCCTACTTCATTATTTGTCGTATATAGAATATCACAATTATATTGTTCTTGTTTTTCTTTTGGTGATAATTCACGAAGATTTAAACCTACTGTTAAACCTAAAAATTCATGTATTTGTCCCATCCATTTACTATCTCTTTCTGATAAGTATTCATTTACTGTAACAATATGAACTCCATCACCACTTAAAGCATTTAAATAAGCAGGCATAACACTTGTTAATGTCTTTCCTTCTCCTGTTTTCATTTCAGATATATTACCAAAATGCAAAGCTAAACCACCAAGTAATTGTACATGATAAGGTCTTTCACCAATTACTCTATAACAAGCTTCTCTTGCTGTTGCAAAAGCTTCTATTAAAATATCATCTAATGTTTCTCCATTAGATAATCTTTCTTTAAATTTATTAGTTTTGTCTTTTAAGTCTTTATCACTTAGTTTTTTATATTCTTCTTCTAATTCATCTATTTGATCTGCTATTTTTTCAAATCTTCTTAATTCTTTATATTCATGATCAAATAATTTTTTCAATAATGCCATAATTCATCGCCTCCATTAAATTATATCAAATTAAGTTATTATTATCAAACTATCTTTATAACTTTATTTACAATAAAAACGAAAATATTAATCATTTTTATTGTAATTCTATAATAACTAATGTTAATATTAATTTATAAAGAAGTAAATTATGAATGAAAATGAACTAATGGAATGGATTGAAGAAACTAAAGAAAAAATGGGCAATGAAAAATATAATAATTCATTAAGTGAAATTAATAAAGCTATTTCAGAATTACTAAAAAAAATAAAAAATCATTAGATATTACTAATGATTTTTTTATTTATACATTAAATCTAAAATGACAAATATCTCCATCTTGCATTAAGTATTCTTTGCCCTCTATTCTAAATTTTCCATTTTCTTTAACAGCAAGTTCAGATCCTGCATTTATTAAATCTTGATATCCAATTACTTCTGCTTTAATAAATCCTCTTTCAAAATCACTATGAATTATACCAGCACATTCTTTAGCTGTCATTCCATTTCTATAAGTCCATGCTTTTACTTCTTGTGGACCACAAGTAAAATATGTTTTTAATCCCAATAATTCATAAGTTGTTTCAATTAATTTATCTAATCCACTTTTTTCTATACCTAATTCTTTTAAATATTCAGCCTTTTCATCATCATTTAATTCTGCTAATTCACTTTCTATTTTTGCAGATACAACTACTACTGTTGAATTCTCTAACTTTGCATATTCTTTTAATCTTTTTACATATTCATTTTCTGTACCTATTTCATCCTCTTTTATATTAGCTAAATATATATGAGGTTTTTCTGTAAGAAAATTATATGATTTTATCGCTAATTTTTCTTCTTTTGTATAATCTACTAGTCTTAAAGGTATATTTTTTTCTAATGAATCTTTTGATTTCATTAATGCTGATAACTCTTGTACTGTATCTTTGTCTTTAGTAGTTTCTGCTTTTTTCTTTATTTTATCTATACGATTATTTATTATCTCTAAATCTGCTAAAGCTAATTCAAGATTAATTACTTCAACATCTCTTATTGGATCAACTGATCCATCAACATGAATAATTTCTTTATCATCAAAGCATCTAACGACTTCTACTATAGCATCAACTTCTCTTATATGTGATAGAAATTTGTTTCCTAGTCCTTCTCCTGCTGATGCACCTTTTACTATTCCTGCTATATCTACAAATTCATATGTTGCTGGTTTTACTTCTTCTGGAACATATATTTCTTCTAATCTTTGTAATCTTAAATCAGGAACAGTAACTACACCTACATTTGGATCTATTGTTGCAAAAGGATAATTAGCTACTAAAATTTGTTTTTTTGTTATTGCTGTAAATAAAGTTGATTTACCTACATTAGGTAAACCAACTATTCCTGCTTTTAAACTCATATAAACCTCCTATAAAGTTGGAAACACTCCAGGTCCCAAAGGTAGACCTATTATATACCACATTATAATTATTAGCAACCATGTAATTGAAAGCCCTATAAAATATGGCATCATTATTGATATTCCTTTATTAATTGTAATAGGTTTGTCTTTGTCTTTATTATAAATATTTAAATATCCTAAATAAACAACAAAATATGCAAGTAAAGGTGTAATTCCATTAGTCATCGATTCTCCAGCTCTAAATATAAATTGTGTGAATTGTGGTGCAATATTTAACTGCATCATTGCTGGTACTAAAGTTGGAGAAATAATTGTCCATTTTGCAATGGAATTTGGTACAAATAAATTAGTTATTCCAATTATTAATATTGCTACTATTATTAAAACAAATCCTGATAATGGTAATGATTTTAGTAAGTTTGTTAATCCAATTGTAATTACTGTCCCAATATTTGTCTCTTTAAATATCGCTATAAATTGTGAAGCAAAAAATATCATTACTATAACAATACTTATTTCTTTAAATTTTTCTTCTAATTTATTAACTAGTTCCTTATCATTTTTAATTGATTTTGATCCTATACCATATGCAATACCTGTTATTCCAAATAACATTGACATCATATAAGTAAATCCATCTTGAAAATAGGAATTAATTCCAAATAATTGATCAACATATGCCGTTTGTTCCATATCCAATAATAATCCTGATAAAGGAAGTCCTGGTATAACCATGTATATAAAAATAATTGTTATAATAATTCCTGCTATTCTTGAATATTTTAGTCCTTGTTTTTCTTGCTTTTCTTCAATTATTTTCTTTTGTTCTTCATATTGTAAATCTAAATATTCTATCTCTTTTGTTTGACCTAATTCATCTCTTGTTTTTAATACATATCTACCTAATTTCTTTACAACAAATTTTTCTGTAATAATTGTTCCTATAATAGAAATAATTATTACTGCTGCAATCATTATAAATAAGTTTGATGTCATTCTTACATAAAATGTTTCATCTATAAGTTTAGCAGCCCTTATTGTATATGGTATTAAATCTATATCTATTGTTCCTACAAAGAAACTTATACTATAACCAAAAGCAACTCCTGCAAATGCTGTTGCAATTCCTGCTAATGGATTTCTTCCGTTAAACAAGAATAATAAGGCTCCTAACGGAATTAATATTGCATACCCTACTTCATTTACAATACTTGAACAAACAGCTACTAGAAATAATATAAATGTTATTATTTTTGGATTTATCTTTATTAATCTTCTTTTCATGAACACTTGAATAAATCCTGTAGCTTCTGCAATACCAAGTCCAATTAAAGTCATAATAAGTGTACTTAATGTTGTTGATTTAACAAAATTTACGGCTGCATTACTTATAATATATCTTAATCCCTCAAAACTTAGCATATTGTTAACAACTACAATGGTTTTTTCTAATTCATTTGTTCCGGTATTAATACTATTATAAGTGGCTGATACATCTAATATTGATAGTATAAAACTTAAAAGTACTACACCTACTGTTAATAATAAATAAGTAGTAATTGGATGTAAAAATATCTTTTTTAGTTTTTTTCTTTCACTCATAATTTACTCCTTTACAATTTTCTTTATTTTTTTATTAAAATCTAATCTTGGCATTAAAATTGTTCTTCCACAATTAATACATTTTATTTTAATATCTGCTCCTAATCTTATTACTTCAAAAAGATTTGTTCCACATGGGTGATCTTTTTTCATTATAACTTTTGTTCCTAAAACATATTCTTTATTTTCCATTTATTACCTCTAATTTATTATATGGAATGGAAATATTATTTTTATCAAATTCTTGTTTAACTATTTTTCTAATAATCCTTTGTGCTGGTATACTTTCCCCAGGTTTTACTTCTACCATAATTCTATAAATTATTGCTGAATCTGCAAAATTATTTATTCCTAGTATTTCTGAAGGTTTTTTAGCTACCATTAATTCTTTATCAATTCTCATTGTTATTTTAGCTAAAACTTTTTCAATGTTTTCTATATTTTCCTCATATGGTACTGGTATATCTAATATTGATATATTATTGCTTTTTGAATAGTTTATTACTTCACTAATATTTCTATTAGAAATAATTTTTATTTTTCCTTCGTAATTTTTTAATCTTGTTGTCTTAACTCCCAATTTTATTACTTCTCCAGTAAAATTATTTATTTCTACCAAATCTCCTACATCATACTGATCTTCAAATATAATAAAAACTCCTGCTAAAACATCTTTCATTATATCTTGAAGTGCAAGACCTACAACAACACCAGCTATTCCTAGTCCTGCTATAAATGATGTAACATTTATTCCAATCAATGACATACATATTAATACAACTATTATTATTAATACTATTTTTATTATTTGTAATAATAAGTTTTTAATGGTTACTTGTCTTTTATTGGTTGTTTTTGTTTTATTAATTATTGCTTTTAATATTTGATATATAATTATTGCTATTAAAATACTTCCAATAAATAAATAAAATTCTTTTTTGGTAAATATATCTAAAATTTTTTCCATAACTCACCTACTTATCATAATTAATTATTTCTAATATACGATTTAAGTCTTGGTCATTTTCATAGTTAATGACTATTTTTTTATTAGCAATTTTTACTTTTGTTCCTAACTTTTCTGATAAAGTACTTTCTATATCTTGATATTCTGAAATTCTTGGTGTTTTTACAATTTTGTTTTTTCTAGGATATTCTAAACCATTTGCTAATTCTTCTAATTGTCTTACACTTAGATTCTCACTAACAATTCTATCTGCTAATTCCTCAATTTTTGCTGGATCTTCTATTTTTGATAATACTCTGGCATGACCCATAGTAATTTTACTTTCTGCAATAAAATCTTTTACATAAGTTGGTAAGGTTAATAAACCAAGCATATTTGTTATATGACTTCTACTTTTATTAACTCTTTTTGCAACAGCTTCTTGAGTAAGATTTAATTTTAGCATTAAATTTCTATATGCATCAGCTTCTTCAATTGCATTAAGATTCTCTCTTTGAAGATTTTCTAAAATAGCTATTTGCATCATATCTTCATCAGAAAAATCTCTAATAATTGCTGGTATTGTCTCTTTCTTTGCAATAATAGATGCACGATATCTTCTTTCTCCTGCTACTATTTCATATCCTTTAATGCTTTTCTTAACAATTATTGGTTGAAAAACACCATATTCTTTTATTGATTCTGCAAGTTCCATTAATGCTGTTTCATCAAATGTTTTTCTAGGTTGATAAGGATTAACCCTAAGTTCAGAAACAGGAATTTCCTTTACTTCATCAATTTTAGCAGTCTCCATTATTTTTTCTTCAAGATTACCATAAGTTACATCTTCAATATTAAATAGTTCTTCAAGACCTCTTCCTAATGCTTTTCTTTTATTATCTTCCATTTTGTTCTATCACCTCTTTGGCTAAATTTAAATAAGCTTCTGATCCTCTACTTTTTGGATCATAAACAATTATTGGTTTTCCATGTGATGGTGCTTCTGTTAATCTAACTAATCTTGGAATAATTGTATTATATACTTTATCTTTAAAATATTTTCTTATTTCTTCTACTACTTCGATACTCATATTAGTTCTTACATCAAACATTGTTAATAGAACTCCCTCAATTGCTAAATTTGGATTTAAGTTCTCTCTAGTATACATAATTGCTTTCAATAATTGAGTAATTCCTTCAAGTGCAAAGAATTCACATTGTACTGGTATTATAACTGAATCTGATGCTGTCAAAGCATTTGTCGTGATAATACCAAGTGCTGGCGGACAATCTATTATAATGAAATCATATTGTTCTTTTACTTTATCTGTGTGAATCTTTAATTGTTCTGCTTGTAAATATGTTGAATCAGCTCTACTATTATCTCTTATTTCTATATCTATACCTGCCAAATTAATATTAGCGGGTAATACTGATAAATTTTTATATTTTGTTTTTAAAATAGCATCTTCTATATCACATGAGTTATTAAGTACATTATAGATGCTCTTTTCTATATCTCCTTTGTTTATGCCTATTCCTGTTGTGGCATTACATTGTGGATCTAAGTCTACAAGTAAAACCTTTTTACCTAATATTGCAAGGGAAGCAGATAAATTTATACTTGTTGTTGTTTTGCCTACCCCACCTTTTTGATTAATTAATGATATTACTTTTCCCATATTGCATACTCCCATTTCTTTTTTTTGACTATTTATAGTTTACCAAAAAAAGACATATTTTTAAAGAGTATTTTAAAAAAAATAAAAAGCTATTTTATAATAGCCTTAAATTACTTGTTTTTATTTATTTTTATTATAAATTGATATACATTATCAAAGTCAAATTCTTCTGTATCTATAATAAATCCAAATTTTTCAGTATTTTGTACTGCTTGTCTAAAATTATTAATTGCAAATCTTAAATCATATATATCATTTGGTTTATTTTCTTCTTGTG
>CAZAPU010000034.1:8522-10041 GCA_964487215.1 uncultured Mycoplasma sp.
ACTCCCTCTTCATTATATTCTGGTATTTCTGATGATTTAAATACTTCAGCAAACATATCATCTTTAATTTGAGGTTCTTGTTGAATTTTATTAGTTGATTCATTTCTTAATGATTCAAAAACATTTGATGGAGCAACAGGTGGTATTTCGTTTGATACCTCATTATTAATAATTGGTTGTTGTTGTTCTTCTTCATCCGTCAATGATACAGTCTTTCCTGTTATTGTAGCTATTTCATCATCTAATTGTTTTACTGTCATTCTATTTAAAATTACTTTTTCTAATAATTGTTTTTGTTGTTCTTTATCTTCAATATTTAATAAGCTTCTTGCATGTCTTTCAGATATTTGTTCATTTAATAATGCTTTTTGAACTTCGTCTGCTAAATTTAATAATCTTAATTTGTTGGCAATTGTAGATTGAGATTTTCCTAAAGTGTTAGCAAGTTCATCTTGAGTTAAGTTATCTAACTTTAATATAGTTTGATATGTTTTAGCTTCTTCAATTGCTGTAAGATTTTTTCTTTGTAGATTTTCTAAAAGTGCTATTTTAGCAGATTCTTTATCATCTACATTTCTTACTAATGCCGGAATAGTTGTTTTACCTGCTACTTTTGATGCTCTAAATCTTCTTTCTCCTGCTACTATTTCATATTTATCTCCAATTTTTCTTACAATAATTGGTTGTATAACTCCATGTTCTTTTATTGATTGTGCTAATTCATTTATTGATTCATCATCAAAAACTTCTCTTGGTTGAAATCTATTTGGCATAATATCATCAATAGCTAATTCAAATACTTCTTTTTCTAGGTTCATAAAAATACCCTCTTTCAATTCTTTTTATTCTTGTATAGTACCCTATAGTAGCATTATACATTAAAAAAACCATTTTTACAATGGCATTTTTTTTATTTTTGCAAATTCTCTTGGATATTGCTTATCAGTTGATTTTATTTTTTTGATTATAACTAAATTTCTTTCACTATTTTCAATTGGTAATTTAAAACTTATTAAATTTTCTAAAATATAATTGAATTTTTTTATTGCATTAGTGGCTTTTTCTAATTCATCCTTAACATTACCTTTCATTAAAATGAAATATCCATTTATTTTTGGTAATTGACATCCTAATTCTAGAAGAATATTTGTTTTTGAAACAGCTCTTGATACTACAACATCATATTTTTCATATTCTTTTAAATCTTCAATTCTAGAATGAATTGTTTTTATATTAGTTAATTTTAATGTTTCTATGACTAAATCAAGAAATTTTATTCTTTTTTCTAATGAATCAACAAGAGTAACCTTTAAATGAGGAAAGCATATTTTTAATACTAAACCCGGAAAACCTGCTCCAGTACCAATATCACATAAATTTAAATTTTCATTTAAATTTATACTTTTTGCTAAAGTTAAACTATCATAAAAATGTTTTAAATAGACATCTTCTTTATTAGTAATAGCAGTTAAATTAACTTTTTCATTATATAAAACAAGTAATTCATAATATTGTTCTA
>CAZAPU010000035.1:0-9405 GCA_964487215.1 uncultured Mycoplasma sp.
ACTCATTTATTGCTGTTTATAATACATTATTTTTTATGATTTGTCTACAAATTAGTTGGATTTGATATGATTTTCCAAATCTTTGAGTTTTATCTTACGATGCATATCATTAACATAAACATCTTCACATTCATCAAAAATAAGGTAATTTATGTCTTTGAATCTTACAATATGTGGCATGGCGTAAGCAATATTAGTATTCATTACACTTTTTACACAACCATTTTTAATAATTGGCTTAGTATTAGTAAATTTACCAATCATGTCTATTTTCTTTTTGAGAGTAGAAGACATAATTAACTCTCTAGTTTCTACTGTTAGCATTAAAATCACTCCTTTTCACAACAAAAAACTAACATTTCTGTTAGCATTTATTACTACTCAGGAATAATTGTTTCCGAGTTTCCTGTCAATTTGGAGCGGATGAGGAGAATCGAACTCCCGTGGTCAGCTTGGAAGGCTGAAGTTCTACCACTAAACTACATCCGCAAAATAAACTACAAAAATTTGTAGGCATTTATAATTATAAACAATCAGACTATAAATGTCAACATTTCTCTTGAAAAAAATATTAAAATGTAGTATAATATTAACTAAATTTTTGGAGGTAATATGAATAAAAATAATAAAAGTAATTTTTATTTAGGTTATGTGTTAGAAAAAAGAGGAATTAATAGTGATGGATTAGATTCAGCTTTAGTTTGTCTATATCAAACTATTGCATATAAGGATAATGACGGTAATTACTATGATTTCTTACTACAAGAAGAAATGACAGGGGTTAATAACAAGAATTGTTCTTCAAAAGAATCAGGATCATTTTATTTTGCTGAAAAGGAATTATATTTTAAAAAAGATATGAAAAAAGAAATAAGTATAGAAGAAATGAAACAATTATTTTCTGATATACTACAATTTTCAAAAGAAACAGCATTTATTAATCCAGAAAAAATTACATTAATAAGAGATTAGAAATAATTTCTTTTTTTTTGCTTTTAAGTTATAATTAAATTATAAGATTGGAGGGTTTATGAAAAAGTATATATTGCCATTATTATTAACATTATTATTGTTTCCAATATTTGTAAGTGCATCAAATAAAGAAACAATTGAACTATCTAAGTGTGTTGATGGAGATACAGCAGAATTTATAATTAACAACACTGTAGAAAAAGTTAGATTTTTAGCAATAAATACACAAGAATCAGTTAGTACTACATCATTTAATACATTTATGGGGAAAGTTGCTAGCTTTTATACATGTGTTAGATTAAAACTAGCTAGAAATATTAAAATAGAATATGATGAAAATGCCAATGAAGAAGATAAATACGGAAGAAAATTAGGCTGGATTTTTATTGATGATACTTTACTACAAGAAGATCTTGTATCAAAGGGATTTGCTACTGTAGCATACCTATATGATGATTACAAATATACTGAACAATTACAGATTGCTGAAGAGATTGCAAAAGAATCAAATTTTGGTATTTGGAATGAAAATAATTATATTGCAAAGATTTATGATTTATACCAAAAAATAAGAAAAATATTTACTTGATAAATTTTAGGTGTTAGAATAATAAATATAAGAAAGTGAGGAAGTTATGAAAAAATTTATGAAAAAATATAGAGATTTACTTATTGTACTTGGTGTTTTATTAGTAGTAATTGGAGGAACATATTTTTTATCAAAATTAGCTGAAAATAAAGATTTCAAAGAAATAACTTTTGAAAAATATGAGGAATTAGTTAAAAAGAAAGATGAATTATTTGTTTATATTGGTTCAAGTAAGGATGAAGAGTCTTTAGAAACAGTAAGATCTTTTGCTAAAGAAAATAATTTATCTTTTAAATACATTCTTGATAAAGATTTAACTGATAAACAAAAAGAAAAATTAGGATATGAGTCAAATACAATAATTTATTCTATTGATGGAATTAGTGAATCATATACTGGTGAAATTGATAGCACAAACATTAGAAAATTCTTTGTAAATTTAGAAGTTTTACCTAAAACTTATGTAACAATTGGAATTGAGGAATACTTAAAAATGGTAAATACAGAAAACTTTATAGTTTTTGTGGCTCGTGAAGGTTGTGGATACTGTGACCAATACAAACCAATAGTTAATGAGGTTATGGCTGAAAATGATGTAATGATATATCAATTGGATATTACTAATTTTGCTCAAGAAGATTATGAAAAGATGTATACAACTGCAAGTTATTTTACAGATGAGAAATGGGGAACTCCTACAACTTTAATATTTAGCAATGGTACTGTAAAAGATGTACTTGGTGGATATGTAGATGCTACAGGACTTGTAGATTTCTTAAAAACAAATGGAGTAATGTAGTAATGGATCATGATGTATATGGAAAAGTAAAAGAATTTAAAAAGAAATATCCAATGACCATTGCTTGGAGATTAAAAAAACATTCCCAAGTAATTGAAAAACATCTTAATGATGAAGAAAAAATTCTTTATGCCTTTGTTGGACAAAAGAATAATAATTGGTTTGATATTATATCAACTCATGTATTTGTAATTACAAATAAAAGATTAGTAATAGCAACAAAGAGAGTTGTATTTGGATATTTTCTATATTCAATTACACCAGATATGTTTAATGATTTAAGTGTCTATTCTGGTTTATTATTTGGTAATTTAGAAATAGATACAATAAAAGAAGTAGTATATGTAAGTAATTTAGATAAAAAATCATTAGATGAGATTGAAACAAATATTACTGAATATATAATAAAAGAAAAGAAAAAATTTAATAAAAATAATAATACAGAAAATAAGTAAATTTTAATATTTTCTTTTTTTTTGATATAATGAAATTGTAGTAGGTGGTAAAAATGAAAAAAATAGTAAAAAAGATTCTTGTAATATTTATGATTATTTTAATAATTGAAATAATTGCTTACTTATGTAAAACGAATCATACTATAATATATAAAATTAATAATAAAAAATATGATTATTCAGTTGAAGAAATATACAAAGATAATAATTATTATTTTAATATTAAAATAGATGATAATAAATTTATGTTCCAATATAGTAATGAATTTAACAAATCAAAAAAAGTAATTAAAGATATAGAATATTATGAAGATAATGATTTGTCATGTATTTTTCCAATATTAGATGATGATCATTATTTAAATATAATTTGTTTAAAAGACGATGAATTGTATTATTATGATTATGTAAAAGAAGAAGTAGTTCATTTTAAAAAACAACTAATAGCAAAAGGGTATTTCGTAGATGCCTGGGGTGAAGAAGAAACAACAAAAAAATTAGGTAATTCAAAGATATATACTGATAACATAGATAAAGATACTTATATTTATATATGGAAATATAATGGATTTTATACTATAAATAGCCAATCAGTTCAACAATTAAATCTTTTTAATAAAGATACTTATTTAAATAAATTAGGAATTCAAATAGATAAATATTATATCTTGCCTGATTATGATGTAGATTATGAGTATGATAAACTGTATGTTTTAAATATGAAAAGCAATAATATTAAAACAATAAAATTAAAGGATAGTATCTCTAGTGATTACTACAATAATGGAATAGTAGATAATAAATTATATTTATTTGATAATGATAATTTAATTCAATATAAAATAAATCCTAAAAGAAACAGATATGAAATAATAGGAAATAAAGATGATGGTGGTTTATATTATAAAAATGGTGAATGGGAAACAATAAATATTTATGATTTTAAAAATAAAGAATTAACATTTATTGATGAAGAAGAAATACCAGAAGAGTTAAATGAGTATAATGTTATATATAATTATCAAAATAATTATTACTATTTTGATGATAATGATTATATTGTTTATGATTCTATTTTAAAAAGTAAGACTTATTTATTTAATATATCTTCTGTAAATGATCAAAAATTTATTGATAATGATTTATATTTTATTAAAGATAATACATTATATTATTATAATATTTATAATGGATTAAAGAAAATAATGGAATATGAGGAATTCTCTTTCAATAAAGTAAATAGATATGCAGTATATAAGAAGTAAATTTACTTCTTTTTTTGCATATACTTTATTAGAGGAGGGGTTATGGAAGTATATATTGTAAAGAATGGCGATACACTAGAAAATATTGCTAATATATATAATGTTTCAGCAAGTGAAATTATAAAAGCAAATAATTTAATGTATCCATATACTTTAGTAGTGGGACAAGCTTTGAATATACCTACAAGCATGACTAATGTTTTTGATTATTATGTTATTCAAAAAAATGATACAATATATTCAATAGCAAATAAGAATAATACAAATGTAGAAACACTTGCAGCAATAAATGGTTTAGATATTAATGATTATATTTATCCTGGTCAAACTATATTGATACCAAAAGAAGGAATAATTACTTACATTACTAAAATGGGTGATACGATACAATCTGTGGCAAAAATGTTAAATACAGTTCCTCAAGGTTTAATATTTAATAACAATAATATTTATTTATTACCAGAGCAATTAATAGTTAATAGAAAGTAGTAAAACTTGCATTTTTCTTTAAATTATGGTATAATGTTACCCATCTGGAATGGCACACTATTCTAGTCAATAAATTATTATGAAGGCAGGGCTAAAAATCTGCTAAAGGGCACAACTGTGAAGTCTTTGGTGTTTGCTTCTTACGCCCAGTTTGGGGTGAATGCTGAAGGTTAAGAATTTATGGGCACTCATAATGGCATATGATTCTGTCCCATTTATTCGTGGAGACCTATTGTTGTAAATGACCTATACAGATAACTTGATGGAAATTTACGATTTAGGATTAAACCTACCATGTGGTTAATAGCTATGGGTAGAGTAGCTTGACTTGAGTGATTGAAGGGGATATTTAATTGAAACTTTAATTGCAAAAGAGTATTAATTTTAATATTATTGATGAGGAAAACTCCTAGAGTGACATTTTATAGGTTTGCAGTGCATACTAAGTGGTAATCAAGTCGTAGTTTAGGTGACTAACTACTGTTTCTTTTAAAAGGGAACTGCTAATTGGTAACGATTAGTAAGAAACAGGGAAATCCTACTTGACCTAAGATGCAAAGTTAACTATAAATATAGCCATTTCTTTTTTTTTGTAATATAATTTAGATAGGTGAAGGTATGAAAATAAAAGTATTTAAAGAAAAATATGAAGAACAAGTTAAAAAAAGTCCAAAACAAAAAAAGAATACAGATAAAAAATGGGTAATAAAAATAATTTTATTAGCATTTATAATTTCTTGCTGCTTAGCAATAATATCAGAACTTATTATTCCTAATGTTTTTGTAGCAATAAGTATTGTTTTAATTTTAATATTCATTGCTTTAGGAATTGTTTTTGATATTATTGGAGTAGCAGTAACAACAGCAGAACCAAAAATATTTCATTCTATGGCAACAAAAAAAGTTAAAGGTGCAAAAACTGCAATCAATCTTATTACTAAAAAAGAAAAAGTTTCTAGTTTTTGTAACGATGTAATAGGTGATATATGTGGTGTAGTTTCTGGTAGCTGCGGCTTATCAGTTGCAATAAAGCTAGCTAGTATATTTAACATTAATCTGTTAATATGTACTGTTTTAATTACAAGTATAATTAGTGCAATAACTATTGGTGGTAAGGCATTAGGTAAAAGTTATGCTGTTAATAAAAATAATGAGATTGTATTTAGAATATCAAAAATACTTAATCCATTTATGAAAAGGTAAAAAACTAATTTCAAATTAGTTTTTTTTATTGTATAATAAAAATAAGAAAGGGTGATTTGTATGATCCTACCTGCAGATAGTTATTTAGTAATCAACAAAAGTATTATTACAGATATTGATAAAAAGATAATTACTGATTTATATCAACCAATTATTGGTAATAAGGCAGTATCTTTATATTTTACTTTATTAAATGATTTAGAGAAATCTTATTTAAGTGAAGAATTTACACATCACCATTTGTTAAGCTCAATGCAAATTTCTTTACAAGAAATAAAAATTGCTAGAGAAAAACTTGAAGCAATTGGATTATTAAAAACTTATTTAAAAAAGGATCATATAAATAATTACATTTATGTCTTATATTCACCCATAAGTGCAAATGATTTTTTAAATCATCCAATATTAAGTGTTGTTTTATATAATAATATTGGTAAAAAAGAATATCAAAGAATAATAGATTCATATAAAATACCAAAAATTAATTTAAAAGATTATGAAGATGTATCATGTAATTTTAATGAGGTTTTTTCAACTGTGCCATCTACAACTTTTATTACTAATGATGATTTAGTTAACAAAAATGTTAATAAATTAAAATTTAATTCTAGTTTTGACATGGAATTGTTAATATCTGGATTACCTAATGTAAATGAAAAAATATGGACTAAAGATATAACTGATTTAATAACAAATTTAAGTTGTATTTATAATTTAGATGTATTAACAATGCAAAATTTAATAAAGACTAATATAAATGAAAAAGGTTTAATTGATAAAGATGACCTTAGAAAAAGTGCTAGAAATTATTATCAATTTGAACATAATGGTAGTTTGCCTACAATAATTTATTCAAAACAGCCTGAGTATTTAAAAACTCCCACAGGTGACACATCAAAAAAAGCCATGATGATTTATACTTTTGAAAATGCTCACCCTTATCAATTTTTAAAAAATAAATATGGTAATGGAAAAGTAATAGATAGAGATTTGAAAATATTAGAATCATTATTAATAGATTTAAATTTAACTCCTGGAGTTGTTAATGTTTTAATAGATTATGTTTTAAAAGTAAATAATCAAAAATTAAATAAAAATTATATTGAAACTATAGGGGCTCAATGGAAAAGACTTGGCATTGAAACTGTTGAAGAAGCTATGAAAGCATGTAAAAAAGAACATAATAGAATGATAAAGAAAGTTGATAAAAAAGTTAATATCGGAGAAGCAAATGTACCAGAATGGTTTAATAAAAACATAGAAAAACAAGAGATAACAAAAGAAGAAGAGGAAGAGTTAAAAAAATTATTAAATAATTACGAATAAAAAAAGCTTTAATAAAGCTTTTTATTTGCACTTGAATCCTAAATTATTTAAATTGATTTTATTATTTTCTATATCATTAATTATTATTGGTATCTCATTTCTACTATTATTATAAATAGTATAATCTAAATTAATTTTAACAATTAAATCATTATCATTTTCTTTTATATTATAAGTAAGTCCTTTAATATTATCATAAATAGCATATTCTTCTTGTAGTTCTAATAACTTCATATCAATATAAGCATCTAAACTATCATAAGTATATTTAATTTCATAGGTTGCAAGAGATGGTTTATTATCTTTAAAACTAATCGAAACTTTTTCTAAAATGTTTTCTTCTTGTTTTTCACATTCTAATTTATTACTACAACCACAAGAAAATAAAATAATGAAAGTTATTAACATAAATTTAACTATATTTTTCATATTATCACATCCTATAATAATTCTATATTATTAAATAAAAAAAAGCAAACAAAAGAAATTTGTGTTAAAATAGATTTACATAGGAGAGTTTTATGGATAAAAAGAAATTTACGATGATTGATGAAAGTTTTATTTGTATAAATTGTGGAAAAACTGTAGAAAAATTAGAGTATACTGCTAGAGATCATTGTCCTTTTTGCTTATATTCAATTCATGTAGATAATAATCCTGGAGATAGGCTATCTACATGTCATGGTTTATTAAAACCAATTGCAATAGAAAAAGGAAAAAAAGATTTATATAAAATAGTCTATAAATGCTCTAATTGTGGTGAAATAAAAAGAAATATTCAAGCTAATGATGATGATATAAATGAAATAATCAAAATTAGTGTTATAGAATAATTTATAGTATAATTTAAGTGGGTGAAAATATGAAAAAAGTAAATGAAATGCTAAAAACAGAATTTAAAAAAGATATTAATTTAAAAACAGAATTAAAAAAAGAACTAAAAGAAAAAGACTTTAATGATTTTGTTAAATTACTAAATGTTGAAGAAACTATTTTATGTCAAAACACATCAAAATTAAAAGATTCATTTAGAGAAAGAAATAATTGTATTAATTGTCGTGGTATATCTTTTTGTAAAAATGAATTAGAAGGTTATGTTTATACAGCAGAGAATAATGATAATAATATTACTTTTTCATATAAACCTTGTACATACATGCAAAAATATATTGAAGCTAATTCTTATAAAGAAAATATAGATTTATTTAATGTGCCAACTTCTTTACAAAATGCTAAAGTAAAGGATATATATACTGATGATAAATCAAGAATAGAAGTTATAAAATATATAATGGATTATGTTCAAACATATAATGAAGATAAGAAAAAAGGATTGTATTTAGCAGGCAATTTTGGAAGTGGAAAAACATATTTAATAGCAGCTTTATTTAATGAACTTGCAAAAAAAGAAGTAAAATCTGCAATAATATATTTTCCAGAATTTTTAAGGACTTTAAAAGCATCATTTAACGAGAGTGAAGATGGTAGTTATAGTGATAAATTTAATTATATAAAAAGAGTTCCTTTATTATTAATTGATGATATTGGAGCAGAGAATTTAACAACTTGGGCTAGAGATGAAATACTTGGTACAATACTTCAATACCGTATGGAAGAAAACTTAGCAACTTTTTTTACTTCAAATCTTACTATGGAAGAATTAGAAATGCATTTATCAATAACTGGTAGTAAAGTTGAAAGAGTAAAAGCAAGAAGAATTATTGAAAGAATAAAATATCTATCTGATGAAATGAAACTAATTGGAATTGATAGAAGAAAATAAGTTAAATACTTGATTATTTATTATAAATATGATATATTTATATGCGAAATGTTGAAGAGGACAAGATTATTATAAACACTTTAAAGAGAGTTAGTGGTTGGTGAAAACTAATGAGTTATATAATAATTACTACCTTGGAGCAGAGCTAGAAATAGATTTCCGGAGAATACTTCGTTAACAAAGAAAGTTAAATAGAGGATGGTACCGTCATCAGACGCCTTAATACCATTCTTTTTATTTTATAGGAGGAAGAAATGATAAATATTAAAGAAAATGAAAAGTTAAATGTTTTAAATCATAGTTGTGCTCATTTACTTGCACAAGCAGTAAAACATTTATATCCAAATGCAAAATTTTGGGTTGGTCCAGTAATAGAAGAAGGATTTTATTACGATATTGATTTAGGAGATTCTGTAATTACTGAAGAAGAATTAGAAAAGATTGAAAAAGAAATGAAAAAGATTTCTAAAGATGGAAAAAGAATTGTTAAGGAAGAAATAACAAAAGAAGAAGCTTTAGAAAAA
>CAZAPU010000036.1:0-5588 GCA_964487215.1 uncultured Mycoplasma sp.
TAGCATAGTGACCCGTAGCAATATAATCTGCTCCCAATTCTTTTGCCTTTTTATAAAACATATCAAATTTTATATATTTATTACACATTACATCTGGATTAGGAGTTCTCCCCTTTTTTAACTCATCCAAGAAATATGTAAATACATAATCCCAATATTCCTTAACAAAATCTACTCGATGTAATTCAATACCAAGTTTATCACAAACTGCTTTTGCATCATTATAATCTTGTTCTTGACTACATATATTATTTTCTATCGTAGGATTACCTTTTATATCGTTATTAATTAAACTATCCCAATTTCTCATAAAAAGGCCAATAACTTCATAACCTTGTTTTAATAGAAGAATAGCTGCTACTGAAGAATCAACTCCTCCAGACATACCAATAACCACTTTCTTCATCCCTACCACTTTCCTTTTCGTGTTAATTATACACTATTTCATTAAAAAAGTAAAAGCTTTTATCATAAATGGATCAACAAATACTTCAAGTAAACTACATATAATTGATATAATCAAACATATTATTAATATTTTTAAATAATTTTTCATTTTATCTTGTAAAGAAATTTCTTTTTTTAAGAATAAATGCTCCGTCATATTATAACTAAATTTAATAGAAAAATATGTTAAAATAAACATTAAAATAATATATATAAGTTTACTAGGAAATAAATATAATATTGTTCCTAAAATACCTTTAAATTTATATATATTAAGTATTCCCATAATAGTAAACCCTAAAGAAAATCCTTCAAAAAAATATAAATTTAAATTATATACACTTCCTATAATACTTATTCCAAGAATCCATATAATAATAGTATTAAATAAATTGTTTTTTAAAGAATCTAAAAGCATTGTTAAATAATCATAATTATTAGGAATAGTAAAATGATTATTTATATTTTCAATTACTAAATTCTTATCATTAGTATTTAAATATAAAAAGAATATTATTCCAACAATAATACTTACAATGAAAAATGAAATTAAGAAAATTAAATAATTTTTCTTAGTAAATATATTTATATCTATTTTTTTCCTGTTTTTTAAATTCATTTTCATATTTCTCACCTATTTAATAATATATAAAAATTTTTTTGGTATGAAATATTTATTTTGACATATTTTTATGATATACTTTAAAAGTATGGAGGTAAGACCTATGAACAAAAAAATGCAAAAAGCAGTAGTAATATTTTTAGCAATCGTTATGATTGGTTCTCTTATTGGATCAGTAATAATATATTTTATTAATTAATATTTTATAAATTTTTATTCATACTAATATTGGAGGTTAGTATGAATATTTTTATTTTGTGCATAAAAATTTTTTTTGTTAGAATTTTAGATGTATCTTTAGGTACTTTTAGAACAATGTTAATGGTAAAAGGTAAAACATTAATAGCAACTTTAATTGGTTTTTTTGAAGTATTAGTGTGGTTTTTAATTGTAAAAGAAGCATTAAATACAGAAATTAATAGCATTTGGATAGCATTAAGTTATTCAGGAGGCTTTGCTACTGGTACATATATTGGTATGATTATTTCTGATAAATATATTACTGAGTTATTAGAAATACAAATAATTACTAATAAATATAAAAGTTTAATTGTAAAACTTAGAGAAGAAGGATTTGCAGTTACTGCTATGAAAGTAATGAGTATGGATAATAAAAATAGTAAATATATGTTATTTATTTTTATTAATAGTAGTAGATATCAAAAATTAAATAAAATAATAAAAGACATAGATAAAAATGCCTTCCTAGTAATTAATGAAAGTAAATATGTAAGAAATGGTTATTTTATGGAACAAATAAAAAAGTAAGGTTCTTATCTAAAAGAACTACTTACTTTTTTTGGTCTTATATTATAAATTCCATAAAATAATATCACTGGATCTTTAGATGCCAATGCTTGAATACTAAATTTACTAATATCAAATCCAGTTCTATTTTTTAAATCAATAACTGAAGTAACCTCTTTTAATTTTTTATCATATTCTTCTTCAATTTTATCAAAAGCTGCTCTTTCTTCAATTAATTTACTACTCTTTTTTTCAAAACTTAATATTTGAAATTTTAGTCTATTTAAATCTCTTTGTAATTTTATGTTACTTAAAGTTTCATCATATAAATCAGATAAAAATTTTTTTAAAAAGGCATTTCTATTTTTTGGATCACAATTTATTAAATTTAATAGATTATTTAATCTTTTAATAAAAAACTCATTTGGTTCTTTAACCATTTTAATTTCATTAATATCCTTATCAAGATATACATTTTGCATTAGATTAGATCCAACATCAAAAGCTGTAGGATGTCCTTTTTTTTCATATTCAGTATTAATTTTATACTTTTCTGAAAATAAAGTTGTTAAACTATGAAATCTTGGATCATTAGGATCTATTGTTTCTTCCTTAATTAATTTTTTGATTAAATTACTATAGAAATCTTTTTCTTGGTCTTTTAAATCATATATCATATATACTATCACCTATCATAATAATAGCAAAGTTGGAAAAAAATGTAAATAGTTTATGTAAAATGTTTACAAATAAAGAGACCTAAGTCCCTTTTAATTTTCTATTTCTTTTAACATAGTTGTTATATATATACCATATCCTTTGGTAGAATCATCACTTAAAACATGAGTAACGGCTCCTATTATTTTATTGTTTTGAATAATTGGAGAGCCACTCATACCTTGAACAATTCCTCCAGCAACTTCTAATAAATTTTTATCAGTTACCTCAAACAAAATATTTTTTGTTTCATTATCGTATATTTGAATAATATTAATATCAAATGTTTCTATAGTAGAACTATCAACTACAGTTTTTATTTGAGCAAATCCTAAAGTAATTTCTTCAGGTGCTGCAACATCAATTAAATTACTATTATCAAGAACATTTTTATACTTTCCGTAAATTCCAGTAATTTCATTTTTTGTTATTATTCCAAATTCATCATTAGTATAGTAATCAGCTTTTTTTTCTCCTGGTTCATTTCTATCGGCTTTTTCAATTCCAGTCACTTCAGATTTAAAAATACTTCCTTCAGCAATTTCAAATTTTTGTCCTGTAGTTTTTTCAATAATTTCATGACCTAAAGCACCAAAATTATTAGTTTCTGGATCAATAAATGTTAATGTTCCAATACCAATAATAGTATCCTTAACATATAAACCTGTTTTATATACATTGTTTGTATCCTTATATAGTTTTAACTTAGTATTTTTTGTTTCATTATTTCTAATAAAAGAAATACTTATTTCATCTACACCTTGATCGATTGCAGTAGAAAGATCAGTTATTCTATTAATAACAGTATCATCAATCTTAATTATACGATCTCCTAGTTGTAATGAAGCATCTTTTCCAGGATAATGACCATTAACATCATAAAAACCAACTATTAAAACTCCATTTGAGTTTATTTCTATACCAATATTTTCTCCTCCTAAAATTACTTTTGAAGGATAAGCGAAAGCAAGAATTGGTATACTAAAAAATGAGATAAGAAATAAGAAAATTTGTAGTTTAGCAAAAGTTTTTTTAAAAAACACTTTATCAACTCCTTTAAACTACATTATTATTATCACAAAAACAAATAATTTTATAGCATAAAAAAATTACCAATTTTTATTGATAATCTTCTTCTTTTATACTTTCAGTTGAACCGTCTTTTTTTATAGCTTTAGCAATAGCTTTTTGTGCTTCATTTAATGTTTTATTACAATCATTAGCAAGTTTCATAGCTTCATTAAATTTATTAATTGCATCATCTAATTTAATATCACCATTTTCAAGATCTTTAACTATTTTTTCTAATTCTTCAAGTTTATCTTCAAAACTTTTTGCTTTTTCCATTATTTTTCCTCCTTAAAAATTACTTTTGATTTTAAATATCCATCAGTTAATTCAGTAATAAGTTCATCATCAGCTTTTATATTTTTTATGCTTGATATTACTTTATTATTTACTTTACTAATACTATAACCTCTTTTAATTGTTTGTAAAGGATTTAAAGTTTCAAGCTTGTTTAATATATTTAAATAAGTATTTGTTTTCTTATCTAATTCGTTTTTTGTAAATATTTCTAATTTTTCAATTAAATTATCAAGTTTTTGTGCTTTTATTTCATAAATACTATTTGGATTCTTTAAAACAAAAGAATTAGATAAATTAATTAGTTTGTTTTTATTAGAATTAAATAAATTTATTATACTTTTTGATCCTCTTAATTCTAATTGTTTTAAATGATTAATAATATCAATTGTATTTGGTACAACTAACTCTGCTGCTGCTGTGGGAGTTGGCGCTCTCAAATCAGACACAAAATCACTAATTGTAAAATCAATTTCGTGCCCTACAGCGGACACAATTGGTATTTTACTATCAAAGATAGCTTCTGCTACAATTTCTTCGTTAAATGCCCATAAATCTTCGATTGAGCCACCACCACGGCCTAATATAATAACATCTAAATCATATTCATTAGCTCTTTTTATATTATCTACTATGTCATCTTTAGCTGTTTCTCCTTGAACTAAGGATGGAAATACAAATATTTCACATAATTTATATCTTCTATTAATTGTTGTAATAATATCCCTAACAGCAGCACCTGTTAAAGCAGTAATAACACCTATCTTTTTCGGATATTTTGGAATAGGTTTTTTATATTTTTCATCAAAAAGACCTTTTTCTTGTAATTTCTTTTTTAATTTTTCAAATTCTAAATATAAGTTACCTACTCCATCTTCAATCATTTCATTAACATATATTTGATAATTACCATTTGCTTCATAACAACTTATTTTACCAGTTATTAAAACCTTACTACCATCAGTTGGTGTAAAGTTTAAAGAGGAAGCATTGTTTCTAAACATAACAGCAAGTATTCTCGAATTCTCATCTTTAATCGTAAAATATAAATGTCCAGTAGAATGAGATTTAAAATTCGAAATCTCACCCTTTAAAAAAACTGTATTTAAATTCTCATCATTTTCAAATTTATATTTAATATATTTATTTATCTGTGATACTGTTAAATACTTTTCATTCATCTTTTACCTCATTATGATAAATACTATCTAAAGTTGCATTTATCATTTTAGTAACAGATTCATCACTATATTTTTTTGATAATTCTATTGCTTCATTAATACATACAATTTTTGGAGTATCTGTATATAAAAGTTCATATATTCCAAGAGACAATATTGCTTTATCTACTTTACTTAAACGATCAATTGACCAATCTTTTAAATACTTATTAGCTAAAGTATCAATATCCTTTGTATTTTTTATAATACCTTCAACTGAAGTATTTACAAAATCATTTTCAGTTTCAATTTGACTTTTAATTATATCTTCAACATTATATTTTATATTTATTGAATCTAAAATATATACTTGATATAAGACTTTTATAATAATTTCTCTTAAATAACTTCGATTTTTCATGTTATCACTCCTACAACATTAATTATAACTAAAATTATCAAAAGTGTAAACTAATGTTTCAATATTTTATTTTTTATGATATATTATTATTGGTGATAAATATATGGAA
>CAZAPU010000036.1:5688-9163 GCA_964487215.1 uncultured Mycoplasma sp.
GATTTAGAAATAATGAAAATAAATTATGAAATATCAAAAAAAGAATTATTTGTTAATCGTTTAGATATAGTTTTAAAGATTATTGCTGAAGTACCTTCTAGTACTTTGTTTGATGAATATGTAGAGTCATTAAAAGACGAAGCTATGAATGAGATAAGATCAAAAAACAAAATATTAAAACAACAATTACAAATAGATAAATATTTTGAACATAAACTAGATGAAAAAAGTATTAACTTCTGTTTAAATGAGATATATGAGAATGAAGCATTAAAAGATAGCTTTAAAGCTGAATTTAATAACAAAAATAATAGTTTTGCAGAAAAAGTTCAGTTTTTCACTTTTTCTGAATTTGTTTCTCCTAATTCATTACTTTTATTAAGAAATTTATATTTTCAAGAAGATACTGATAAGAAAAATAAAAAATAAGTTTTATACTTATTTTTTTTGTAAATAAAAAATCAAAAGATATGCAGACGATAAACCTGAAATTTTCAGGTGGGCATCACATGATAACTATTAGGATCCTTAAGTAAATAAGTGTTCAACACAAGCAACCAATTAGATTCCCATATCGTAGCTTTAGCGGTTTATTCTAAAACATACCTTCTGACAATTATATTTTATCATAAAAAAAAGAATATTTCTATTCTTTCAATTGACTTTACACTTATTTGATATTATTTATCATATTCATCTAAAAAAATATGTTTTTTACCTTTAGTTTTATATCCAATAACTGCATCTAAATTAATATTTGAACTTGTTCTAAAAATATTTATATCAGAATTTTCATTTTCTTTTCTAAGTTTTTTGATTAATTCTTTTATTTCTTTTCTTTTACCAATATTTTTTTTTGTTACTGTACAAGCACAATCCAAAAATTTTAGTTTAGTAAAATTGGACCAAGATTTTATATCTTCTTCTTTTATATAATATAATGGTCTAATTAATTCCATATCTTTAAAGTTCTTAGATTTCAATTTAGGCATCATTGTTTTATATTCACCAGCATAAATCATATTTAACATAATAGTTTCAATTACATCATCAAAATGATGTCCCAAAGCAATTTTATTACAACCTAATGATTCTGCCATAGCATATAAATTACCTCTTCTTTTTCTAGCACATAAATAACAAGGAGAAGGTACATCTTTTATTTCATCAAATATGTTACTTTGCATTATAACTGCATTAATATTTAATGCTTCTAAATTAATACTAATTTGTTCCATATTCTCTTTTTTATATCCTGGATTCATTACTAAAAATTTTAAATCAAATTTATACTTAGAATGAATTTTTAATTCTTGCATACATTTTGCAAGTAAAAAAGAATCTTTACCACCAGAAATACAGACACAAATTGAATCCCCTTCTTTTATAAGATCATAATCTTTAACAGCTCTAATAAATTTTCTATATATTTTAGCTCTAAACTTCTTTATAATACTTTTTTCTATATCTTTATAATCCATTATTACTCCTTTCCACAAAAAAATAGATAAAAATCTATTTTTAAGGATTTAATCTAGTAGGTCCACGATAAATTAAAGTAGCTTCTCTAATATTATCTATTTCAAATATTCTCATCATTATTCTTGCCATTCCTACACCAAAACCGCCATGTGGTGGACATCCATATTTAAAAAACTCAATATAGAAACTTAAATCTTTTGGATTAATTCCCTTTTCTTTAATTTGTTTTTCTAATATTTCAGGTCTATGTTCTCTTTGTCCTCCAGATGTTATTTCAACACCTTTAAACAATAAATCATAACTTTTCGTAATATCATTTTCATCTCTCATTATATAAAAACTTCTAGCAGATTTTGGATAATTTGTAATAAAAACAAAATCGCTATTATATTTTTCTTTGGCATATTTACACATTAATTCTTCTTCATGTCTTTCAAAATCTTCTTTAACTGGACCTTCGTAATTATATTCTTCTTTCATAATTCTTTTAGCATCCCAAAAATTAATTCTTGGAAATTTTTCACTAACATCACTAACATCCACATTAAATACTTCTTTAATTTTATCACCATATTTATTTTTTAATTCAGTCATGAAGTATTTAATCCATTCTTCTTCTGCATCCATAATTTCTTCATAACTATTGATATTTCCAATTTCTACATCCAACATTTCTATTTCTGTTGCATGGTAACTAGTATGTGAGTTTTCTGCTCTAAATACTGGACCAATTTCAAATACTCTTTTAAATCCTGCTGCTATAGCCATTTGTTTATAAAATTGTGGACTTTGAGATAAAGCTGCTTTTTGTCCAAAATAATCTAATTTAAACATTTCAGCTCCACTTTCAGCAGAAGAGGCACTAATTTTTGGAGTATGAATTTCCATATAATCATTTTGATACCAATAGTCTCTCATTGCTTTTTCTAAAAAAGTTTGGCATTCAAATAACAATTGATTATCAGCCCTTCTTAAATCTAAAAATCTATAATCTAATCTTGTCTCCCTAAGTGCTTTATCTTTACTTTTTATATCAATTGGTAATTCAGGTAAAGATTTACTTGTAACAACTATTTGAGAAGGAATAAGCTCCATACCATTAAGTTTAACTGTAGGACTTTCCAATAATTTACCGGTAACTGTTATTGTAGATTCTAATGTTAAAGAATTAATAATATCAACTAATTCTTTATTATCATCATTTTTTTCAATAGTAATTTGTAACCTATCATATTTATCTCTTAAAACCATAAATATAACATATTGCAAATTTCTAATATTATCTACAAATCCTTGTACTGTAACTGTTTCATTAAAATGATCTTTTAATTCATTAATCATACTTTTCATAATTATTTCTCCTCATGACAATGACATTCATTACCATCATGACAACCACAATCACAATCATCATCGCATTCTTCATTATCACTACAACCACATCCACAATCACAATCATCATGCTTATAATTCATATCATCAAGCTTTTCAGTTAAATAATTAATAATGTTCATATTATCAATTTTTTCTTCTTCTTTAGTAATCATATTTTTTACTGTAATGTAATTGTTTTTTAATTCTTCTTCTCCAATAATTAATATAAATATTGAATTTAATCTTTCTGCTTGTTTAAAATTACTTTTAATATTTCTATTCATATTATCAATATCAGTTCTAAAACCTAATATACGAAGTGAATTACACAATGCTAATGCAAAATCTTTTTCATTACTTGAAAGAGGTGCAATATAGCAATCTAATGCAGTTGGTGGACAAATATTTATATTTTCCTTTTCTAAAGCATTTAGAAGTCTTTCTGATCCCATTCCAAATCCAACTGCAGGAATACTTGGACCACCTAGATTTTCAATTAAATTATTATATCTTCCACCAGCACATAAAATGTTTTGAGCACCAAATTCTTTTATATCTGCTTCAATTTCAAATACTGTATGAGTATAATAATCTAAACCTCTTACTGTTTTAGGATTAA
>CAZAPU010000037.1:0-8885 GCA_964487215.1 uncultured Mycoplasma sp.
AGAAAAAACAAGTGCTATTAACGATGAAATAGATGAATTAAGACATGCTGCAACTAGTTCACTTTTAAGTAGAGATGATGTTATTGTTGTAGCATCAGTTTCTTGTATTTATGGTATTGGAGAAAAAGATGAATATAAAAATAATATGTTAACAATTACTGTTGGAGAAAAGACAAATAGAGATATAGTTTTAAGAAAGCTAGTTGATATGTTATATGAAAGAAATGATATAGATATAAAAAGAGGTACTTTTAGAGTTAGAGGGGATGTTATTGAAATAATACCTCCTAATGAACATGCAAAGGGAATAAGAATAGAGTATTTTGGAAATGAAGTAGATAGAATAAGTGAATTTGAAATTGTAACAGGGAAGACAATTATTGATAAAAAAAATATTTCAATTTTTCCAGCAAGTCACTATGTAACTAGTGAAGATGCATTGAAAAAAGCTATTGTTAATATTAAAGAAGAATTAAAAGATAGATTAGAAGTTTTAAAAAGTGAAAATAAATTAGTTGAAGCTCAAAGATTGGAACAAAGAACTAATTATGATATTGAGATGCTTGAAGAAACGGGTTTTTGTAGTGGAATAGAGAATTATTCAAGACATCTTGGAGGAAGAATTCAAGGAGAAACACCAACTTGTTTAATGGATTTCTTTCCGAAAGATTTTTTATTAGTTGTAGATGAATCACATGTTACAATTCCTCAAGTAAGAGGAATGTACAATGGTGACAGAGCAAGAAAGCAAACATTAGTAGATTATGGGTTTAGATTACCTAGTTCACTAGATAATAGACCACTTAAATTTGAGGAATTTGAGAAAAAAATAAATCAAATTATATATGTTAGTGCGACTCCTGGAGATTATGAACTTGAAAAAGTACATAATAAAGTAGTAACTCAAATAATTAGACCTACTGGATTATTAGATCCAACTGTTGAAGTTAGAAAAACAGAAGGACAAATTGATGATTTACTTGGAGAAATAAATGATAGAATTAGTAAAAATGAAAGAGTACTTATAACAACTTTAACTATTAGAATGGCTGAAGAACTAACAAGTTACTTAAAAGCTTTAGATATAAAAGTTGCTTATCTTCATAGTGAAGTAAAAACTTTAGAAAGATTAAAAATAATAAGAGATCTAAGATTAGGAACTTACGATTGTATTGTTGGTATTAATCTTTTAAGAGAAGGACTAGATTTACCTGAAGTTAGTTTAATAGCTATACTTGATGCAGATAAAGAAGGATTTTTAAGAAGTGATAGAAGTCTTATTCAGACTATTGGTAGATGTGCTAGAAATGAACATGGACATGTTATTATGTATGCAGATCATATAACTGATAGTATGAAAAAGGCTATGGAAGAGACATCAAGAAGAAGAACTATACAAGAAGAATATAACAGAATACATGATATTACTCCTAAAACAATTATAAAAGAAATAAGAGAACTTATATCTAATGTTGATGAAACAAAACTTGAAAAAGAAGTTAAAAATGATATAATTGATGTAAGTATGATAAATAAGATAGAACAAGAGATGAAAATAGCGGCTAAAGAATTAGATTTTGAAAGAGCAATGGAACTTAGAGATATTTTATTTGAATTAAAATCAAAGTAGGAGGATCTATGGCAAAATTAAGATTAAAAAAGGGTGTAAAAAGAGTTTTATTAATTTTATTTTTGGCTTGTCTACTTACAATTGCAGCTTTTGCTGTTAGATATTATTTAGGACTTAATAAAAAATTAACACCAATAGAAAAACATGGTGACTATTATATTGCTAGTGATTTTGGAATAAATGTAATAAAAAGTGATAATGATTTTGATGGTGATGGATTAGATGATTACAGTGATATTTTATTAGGTGCACAAAAAGAAAGAGATAATAACCCAACTTATGTTAATGATTATTATGATGGCGGCTATCCACCAGAAAATGAAGGGGTTTGTACAGATACGATATGGAGAGCATTAAATGAAGCTGGATATAATTTAAAAAATATGATTAATCAAGATATTATTCAGGATCAAAAAGCTGGTAATGTTAGGTATAATATTGAAAATAGAGATAGTAATATAGACTTTAGAAGAGTACAAAATCAAGAAGTGTTTTTTGACACATATTTAGAAAGTCTAACAACAGATATTTATGATATCGAAGAATTTATGCCTGGAGATATTGTAGTATTTAATTATTCTGAACATATTGCAATAATATCAAATAAAAGAAATGAAAATGGAATACCATATTTAATACATAATTTTAGTTCAGAGCAAAAAGAAAAAGAAGAAGATATTTTGGAAACAACAGAAATGGTTGTAACTGGTCATTATAGATTTAAATATGAAAGAGAATTACAAAGAATAATAAATAAAATATAAGAGGTTAATATGAAAATATATATAATAGGTTTTTTCTTTATATCTATAATAGGAACATTATTACATTTTACATATGATTTAACTAAACATAACAAAGTAGTAGGCTTATTTAGTGCTGTTAATGAAAGCACTTGGGAGCATATTAAAATGGGATTAACACCATATTTTGCTTGGTCTTTAGTGGATGGTTTTATTTATGGAATAAATCCTAATTACTTTTTTTCAAAATTAGTAGGATTAATTGCAATAATTATAATAATACCACTAATATTTTATAGCTATAAATTAATAACTAAAAAATCAATTTTAATAATAGATATTCTTACCTTTTATATTGCAATATTTTGTAGTCAATATTTTGGTTATTTATTAATTAATATAAAAAAAGTACCATATTATTTAAATTATATTTCATTAGTGTTATTATTTATAATATTTGGAATGTTTATGGTAGCAACAATAATGCCAATAAAAACATTTATATTTAAAGATCCAATAACTAATAAATATGGCTTAAGAGGACACAATCATGAATAAAGGAGTGTAATGAAATACACTTTTTTTGTTGAGTATAAAAATATTACATTAGTTAATACTTATTTTGCAGTGGGAAGATTATTAGTAGAATCACAAGGTGAAAAAGAAAGAAGTAGTATAGATATAATTTAATAAAGAATAGGAGTATTGAATTAACAAGTCTTTATGAAACTACTTATAGATTAGTTTTAAATATTTAGTTAATTGTTAATTTTTTCCTCTATAATAATTTTTAATTTAGTGGTATAATATCTACTGGTGATTTTTATATGGATAAAATTATAATTAAAGGTGCTCGTGAAAATAATTTAAAAAATATTGATCTAGAGTTACCTAAAAATAAATTAATAGTGATGACTGGTGTATCAGGTAGTGGCAAGAGTAGTTTAGCTTTTGACACATTATATGCTGAGGGAGAAAGAAGATATTTAGAGAGTTTAAGTTCTTATGCTAGACAATTTCTTGGTAATAGTCAAAAACCTGATGTTGATTCAATTGAAGGACTTAGTCCAACAATTGCGATTGATCAAAAAACAACCAGTAAGAATCCTCGTAGTACAGTTGGTACAGTTACAGAAATATATGATTATTTAAGATTGTTATATGCTAAAATAGGTATTCCTTATTGTCCTAATCATAATGTACCTATTACTAGTCAAAGTATTGAAGAAATGACTAATAAAGTTATGAATTTAGAACTATCTACTAAAATAATTGTATTATCGCCAATTGTTGAAGGTGAGAAGGGTACTCATAAAGATCTATTAGAAAAGCTTAGAAAAGATGGATATGCTAGAGTTATCATTGATAATGAACAATATGATTTGGGTGATGATATTGTTTTAGAAAAAAACAAAAAGCATACTATTTATGTTGTAATTGATAGAATAGTAATTGAGGATGGCATAAGATCTAGATTATATGAATCTATTGAAAATGCTTCGAAACTAGGTGAAGGTAGAGTAATAATTGATATAGTTGGAAAAGAGAAACTAGTTTTTTCTGAAAAATTTGCTTGTCCACTATGTAATTTTTCATTAAATGAACTTGAACCTCGTACTTTTAGTTTTAATGCACCATATGGTGCTTGTCCAGAATGTAAAGGATTGGGTGTTAAACAAGTTGTTGAACCCAATCTAATTATGCCTGATAAGACAAAAAGTATTAGAGATGGTGGCATTGTAACTCTTGGAAGCGATGGAGATGTTATTAATTTTAAGAGACTTGAATGTTTTTGTGAACATTATAATATTGATTTATCAAAACCTATTAACAATTTAACTAATAATGAATTAGATCTTATTTTATATGGTTCAGATGAACCAATAAAATTTAAGTTTTCAACGAAAAGTGGTAATATTACCAATAGTGTTTCTACTTATGAGGGAATTATTAACAATTTAGAAAGAAGATATCTTGAAACTACAAGTGAATGGATAAGAGAGTGGATTGAAAAATATATGATAGAATTAGAATGTCCAACTTGTCATGGAACAAGATTAAAAGATGAAGTTTTATCTGTTAAAGTTGGTAAATTAAATATTTATGAACTTACTTGTTTAAGTATTAGAGATATATATGAGTATTTAGATAAATTAAAACTTACAGTTGAACAAGAACAAATTGCTAATTTATTATTAAAAGAAATAAAAAATCGTTTATCATTTTTAATTAATGTTGGTCTTGATTATTTAACATTAAGTAGAAATGCAGGTACCTTGAGTGGTGGTGAATCTCAAAGAATTAGATTAGCTACTCAAATTGGTACAACTTTAACTGGAGTATTATATGTTCTTGATGAACCAAGTATTGGATTACATCCAAGAGATAATGATAAATTAATTGAAGCTTTATTAAAGATGAGAGATTTGGGCAATACTTTAGTTGTTGTTGAACATGATATGGAAATAATGAGAAGATGTGATTATTTAGTTGATGTAGGGCCATTTGCTGGTGATAAAGGTGGATATATTGTGTCTAAAGGCACACCAGATGAAGTATCAAAGGACGAAAACAGTTTAACTGGTACATACTTAAGTGGCAAAAAATGTATTGAAGTTCCAAAAAAGAGAAGAAAAGGTAATGGAAAGTTTATAGAACTCATTGGTTGCAAGGAAAACAACTTAAAGAATATTGATGTTAAGTTTCCACTTGGTGCTTTTACTTGTGTTACTGGTGTATCAGGTAGTGGTAAAAGTACTCTTGTAAATGAAATCCTATTTAAAAAACTTTATAGTACAATTTATAAATCAAAAGTAAAACCAGGTAATTTTAAACAAATTACAGGATTAGAAAATATAGATAAAGTAGTTCATATTTCTCAAGCACCTATTGGAAGAACACCAAGAAGTAATCCTGCAACTTATGTAGGAGTATTTGATACTATAAGAGATCTTTATACAAATACAAAAGAAGCAAAAATGTTAGGATATGATAAAAGTAGATTTTCATTTAATGTAAAAGGTGGTAGATGTGAAGCTTGTCAAGGAGATGGAGTTAAAAAAATTGAAATGCATTTCTTACCTGATGTTTATGTACCTTGTGAAGAATGTCATGGAAAACGATATAATAGTGAGAGTTTAAAAATAACTTATAAAGGAAAAAACATTTATGATGTTTTGAATATGAGGGTAACTACTGCATTAGAGTTTTTTGCTAATGTCCCTAAAATACAAAGACAATTACAGGTTTTAGAAGATGTTGGTCTTGGCTATATAAAACTTGGACAAAGTGCAGTAACATTAAGTGGTGGAGAGGCTAGCCGTGTTAAGCTTGCTAAAGAGTTACAAAAAAGACCTACAGGAAAGACATTGTTTATCATGGATGAGCCAACAACTGGATTACATTCATATGATATAGAAAACTTACTTGCAATAATCAATAAAATAGTAGATAATAAAGATAGTGTAATAGTTATAGAACATAATCTTGATATGATAAAACAAGCTGATTATGTGATTGATCTTGGACCTGAAGGTGGAGAAAAAGGTGGTATGATAATTGCTACTGGAACTCCAGAACAAATAACAAAAGTTGAAGAAAGCTACACTGGTCAATATTTAAAAACAGTTTTATAGGAGTATTTATGTATAAAAGAATTATATTTGATTTAGACAATACTATTATTATGTGGAAAAAAGAATATATAATTGCCGTAGAAAATACAATAAAATATTTTAATTTAAGCATTAGTAGTCATCTTATTGATAAAATCATTGATAGTCTAGAACATAAATATAATAAAATATCTAAAGAAATATTACTTGATGAAATTAATAAAAATTGCAATCTAAATCTAGATCTATCTTTTGTGAATAAGTTATTTGAAGAGCAGTCATTACTTTTTGATATAGATGAGGAAGTTGTTAACACTTTAAAATATCTTTCAAATAAATATGAATTAGTAATTTTAACTAATTATTTTACGGAAGTACAAAATAATAGATTAAAGAATGCTAAAATAGATAAATATTTTAAGGAAATTTATGGTGGAGATCAAGTTTTAGTAAAACCTAATTCTGAAGGTTATAAACTAGCTTGCGGTGATTTTGAAAAATCAGAATGTCTTATGGTTGGTGACAATTATGATATAGATATACTTGGAGCATTAAATTTTGGTATTTCTGCTGTTATAATTGATGATTCTAATAAAATATTAGAAAGTGATAGATATAAAATAATAAAAAACTTTAGTGAATTAAAAAATATATTATAAGGAGGTATTTTATGAATCCTATTGCAATTGATTTAGGTTTTGTTAAAATATATTGGTATTCAATTATGATGTTATTTGCAATATTAATTGGATCTTTTCTTCTTTATAAAGATTTAAAAAAGAAAAAATTAAAAGATGAGATGATAATTGATTTAATTTTTTATTCAGTTATATTTGGAATCATTGGAGCTAGAATTTATTATGTAATATTTAATCTAGATTATTATATAACATCTCCAATTGAAATACTTGAAGTGTGGAATGGTGGATTAGCTATTCATGGTGCTATTTTGGGTGCTTTGATATTTATTTACTTTTATACTAAAAAACATAAAATAAATATGTTAAAATTAACGGATTCTGCTGCAATTGCTATCATTTTATCCCAAGCAATTGGTAGATGGGGTAATTTCTTTAATGGTGAAGCACATGGTGCAATTACTACATTAACTAATTTACAAAAAGGATTAATACCAAATTTTATTATAAGAGGAATGTACATTGATGGAGTTTATTTTATTCCAACATTTTATTATGAATTTTGGTGGAATTTATTAGGATTCATTGCACTTATTCTTATAAGAAAATATTATAAGAAATTAAGAACAGGACAACTTACTGGAATATATTTTATGTGGTATTCTTTTGGAAGATTCTTTATTGAAGGATTAAGAACAGATAGTTTAATGATTGGTAGCATTAGAGTTGCACAACTAATCTCTATTTTATTATTTATTATAGGTGCAATTCTTGTCTTTTATAGAAAAAAAGAAACAAGATTAAATAGATTACAAGAAAAAGGTGATTTTAATGAAAATTAATTATGATGTTGCTGTTATTGGATCAGGTCCAGCAGGATTTACTGCAGCTATATATTTGAAAAGAGCAAATTTGAATTGTGTTATTATTGAAAAATCAGCACCAGGTGGTCAAATATTAAAGACATCTACCATAGAAAATTATCCTGGATTTGATAAAATTGAGGGTCCAGATTTAGCAATGAAATTTTATGAACAGGTTCAGAGTATGAATATTCCATATATTTTTGGAGAAGTTACAGAAATTGTAAACAAAAAAGATTATAAAATAATAAAACTAGGTAAGGACAAAATAACTGTTAAATCAATTATTTTAGCAGTTGGAAGACAACCAAAAACAATGAAAAATACTACATTGGTAGGTAAGGGTGTAAGCTATTGTTCTTTGTGCGATGGTAATCTTTACAAAAATGAAGCCGTTGCAATAGTGGGTGGTGGAAATTCAGCTTTAGAAGAATCTCTTTATTTAGCAGATATTTGCAAGACTGTAACAATTATTCATCGTAGAGATGCATTTCGTGGAGATGAAATTTTAGAAAATAGAATAGCTAAAAAGAAGAATATAAAAATATTATATAATAGTGAAATAGCTAAATTTAATGAAGTAGATGGTAAACTTGATTCTTTAGATATAAATACAGAAGGAAAAATAAATAAATTATTTGTAAAAGCATGTTTTATTTTTATTGGATATGAACCAGCAACAGAATTTTTAAAAGAGTTAAATATTTTAGATGATACAGGATATATAGAAGTAAATGAAAATATGGAAACAAAAATTGAAAATATATTTGCAGCAGGAGATGTTGTAAAAAAAGCAGCTTATCAGATAGTAACTGCAAATTCTGATGGTGCTTTGGCTGCTATTGCATGTTCAAAAAAATTTAATTAGAGGTGATAGTAATGAAATTAAATAATAAAGGTTGGGGCTTAACAGTTTTCTTATTTTTAGTATTAATACTATTGGTATTCTTTTTAATAGCAATATCAAAATTAAATTTATTTAATTCATAAATCTTTACAAATAAAGAAAAATAATATATAATTTATGAAAAGTGATGAAAAAGAGGAGTAAATTACTTATGCTTTTAAGAGAGTTAGTGTATGGTGTAAGCTAATAAGTATAATAATTGAAGGTTGCTTTGGAACTGATTTAAATCCGTATAATATGCGTTAAATATAAGAGAAAAAAATAAGGTGGTACCACGATTATTTATAATTGTCCTTTGGTAGCACTTTTTTTATGGAGGAGAAAGTATGAAAAAATTTGAAGAATTAGATAGTAGACCTGTTAATGAGGTAGAAAACAGTATTATTGAAAAATGGGGAACTGTTAATAATATATTGGATAAGACAATAGATAATCGAAAAGATAGCGACTATTTTGTTTGGTATGAAATTCCAGAACTAGGAATAAGATT
>CAZAPU010000038.1:0-8786 GCA_964487215.1 uncultured Mycoplasma sp.
TTATATCAAAAAACCACACCTTAGTGGTGCGGTTCAATTTACAATTTAAGAAAATTCCAATTTGGAATTTTTTTTATTTGTAAAAACCTTTTTGATATAATTTTTGTTTTATAATTTTTTCTAACTCTTCACCATTGTATTTTCTTGATAACTTTTTATATAATTTATTATATTCTTTTTTATATAGATCTTCTTCATCTACTTTAATATCATTAACATAAATTAATATGTATTCTCTTTCATAACCCATAAGTATTAAATTATTCAATAATTTATTTTTTAATATCAATAACGATTTATTTCTATTTAATTTTATTTGTTTATCTATATATTTTTTTATTTTTTCTTCTTGTAATTCTCTAGTAAAAATTTGTATGTTTTCATTAATTAAATTTTCTTCAATTCCTATCTTTTTTAAATTATTTATAATCTTTAAAGGACCATCATTTTTTAATAATATTTGATCATTGATATAACTCTGACAAAAAATTTTATCATTAATATATCCATTTTTTTCTAATGAATCAATAATATTCTTTTTTGTCTTTTCACAAATATTATTTTTACTAAGATATTGTTCTATTTCTTTTTTACTTCTTTGTCTTATTTTTAAGAAATCAATTGCCTTATAATAAAACTCATATTGTTCATTCTCTTTTAAATATTTATTTATTTCTTCTTGTGTTATTTCTTTTTTTAATAAAATATTATGTTTAATAATAACATCTTCATATAAAATAAACTCATCTTTATCTGTAAATATTTTGTATTTATTTTTATTTAAATATTTATATTTTAGTATTTCCATATAGCCTCCGTTTCTTATATTATAACATTATTTTTTAATGCTAATAAAAAAATTGTAATTTTTTAGGATTAATGCTAATATATATGTAGAAAGGAGTTTGAAGATGGAATATTATGATTATTCATATGCTAACAGTGTAAATTTAGGTGGTACAGTTATCTGGACTATAATTGCTGTTATATTATCTATTGTAGGAGGAATTTTAGTATACTTTTTATTTCTAAATCCTAAGAAAGAAGTTAAGACTAGTGGCTTTGTAGGATGGTTAAAAGATTTCTTAAGTTTTAAAACTATGATGATCGAATCAATTTTAAAAGTTCTATACCTTATTTCAACTATCCTAGTAATTTTACTTTCTTTCAATTTTATTTCTACAAGTTTTGTATCTTTCTTACTAATGATTATTCTAGGACCAGTTGCAGTAAGATTAGCATACGAAGGTTGCTTAATGTTAATTATGATTTGGAAAAACACAGCTGAAATTAATAAAAAAATGAAATAAAAAAAGCAAATTATTGCTTTTTTTTATTATTCTTTTTATGTTATTTTGTTTCATTTATTTTGATAAAACCATCTGCTAACTCTTCTAAAGCTCTTCCTATGTTTTTCTTAGAAACATATTCACTAGCTGGTTTTTGTAAATAACCATTTTCAGTTATTTCTAAACTTCTTTGAGCTGCAATATGAACTAGGCGATATTTTGAATCAACAAGGTTTAATAACTTGTCAATTGAAGGATATATCATTTGTATCACACTCCCTAATATAAGAATATACTACTTACTTTTTATTTACAATCAATTTGACAAAAGTAGACATTTTTCACTTTACTAAATTTCTTAAACCTTTTAATATTTCAACCATAGCCCAAGTATCTTGTCCACAGTAAATTCTTAGATTCTTTTTTGTCTCTTCTCTTTGTTCATCAGTCATTAAATTATATTTAGAATATTCTACTAAAGCTTCTGTTCCATTCTGAATTTCTAAATCACTATATTTTAGATTAGTAAATAATGGTAATGTCTTTTTTATTGAATAACTACCACTTTGTTTTGGATTATAATAATTAACAATACTAGCTGTATCTGTAAATCCTAGTTCTTCTGCTAGAGATCTATTATTTTCAATTATGTATAAAAGATCAAAGCCCATCGCTCTTATTTCTAAAAGCTTCTTTTTATAATCTGGAAATATTTCTGATAATTCTTTTAGTCTACCTTTCTCAAAAGTAACATTTTGAGCTAACATTGTACCTTTACTTGTATCAATATATTTATCTAAAGCTTTTACAAGTTCTAATCTTTCATCTTCTAATGTTTCTGCTAAAAAAACATAATTATCTTTCTCTTTATCACAAATTCCTGGTTCATGTTCAATATGTAATGAAAATTCAAAACAAGATTGTGTATATGGCTTTTCTCCTCTGAACCTTGGCATTGGACAAGGAAAAGATTCAAAATCCAAATGATATATTGGATATTCAATTACATTTAAAAATGCTTTGATTTTTTCTTTATCTACATAAACTGTATTATTATCATAACAATCCCTTTGAATTATATGATTTGGATTAGTTAACCATTCATATGGAACATCATTCATTTTGTAATAGCCATTATTTATTAAATCATATTTATCATAAGTATTTCCATTTAAATCTTTAAATCCTCTAAAACTTATATAATTATAACTAGTATTATAAGCAGGTACATTTTTAAAACAAATAGGCTTATACATACATTCTGTCCTTTTTTTTAGACCACAAAAGATTCCAACATCACAAGGTTTGTTATTTGGATTAAAAATATTATATTCTAAGTTTTGTCTTTCTTTATCAATTCTTTCTTGAAATTCAAATGTTATATCATTTAATTCATAAATACTAATTATGTCTTCATCATTAATTGTATTATATATTCTTTTACCATTTTCTCTATAACCATCATAAACATAATCAGCATTTAATACTGCTAAAAAATAATTAACTTTAGTATTTATATTATGTTGTATAAAATCATGTTCAATTATATATCTTTGAACTGCTAAATCATAAATATATTTTCCTTCCTCAGAAAATCTATTTAATAGTTTTGATCTCTTATCTTGATAGTTTTTTATCACTTTAGGATCAGTATTATAACAAGGACTAAGTACATAAATTCCATCTTTTTTTATAAACAATGGATACTTTTCTTGACCCATTGCTCCATATTCTAAACTATTATATTTTCTTGAAGTTGTAGCTTTTACTTCTATTATGTTAATACAATTATCTTGTTCATTATAAATATCTACATAGCATAAATAATTTATACCATTTAAAGAAAAATCAAATGACTCTTGAGTATATGTACTTTCACTATAAGTGGTTTTTCCACCAAACATATTCTTTACTATTCTACCTGCTTCAAGTTCTACCTCTTTATAGTAATCCATCATAGCTTCAAGTTGTTTATCAACAGTTTTTGTTAAATCTATTTCTTCACCAGTTTCACTAGTTTCAAATAAAGTGTCAAGTATTTCTTTAATTTCTTCACTTTGTTCTTCCTTCTTATATTGTTCAATAGTCATTTTAGATGTTAATTTATCTTTTCGTATGTTTTCTATTGCAACATATCTAGAACATCTTGTATAATTAACAAAATTCGTTTTTGTTATAGCCATATTTACTCCTTTATATTACTTAATAATTCTTTATATAATGAATCTGCTTTCAATAATAATTCATATTTTTCTGTAATTGAAATTAAATATATAGCAGATAAAAAATCTTTTGGAAATATTAAAGAAATATTAAATAATTCTTTATTTAATTTTGATTTATCTTCGGTTGTTATATATTTATTATAAATATAACTAATTAAAAATTTTCCTTTTAAGTTTTTATTTACTTTTATATAATTTAATTCTGATACATTCTTAACTAATAATCTATTAAATTTATTTATATTATAAATTTTATCATCTGGGATATTAAATATTTTACCTAAATACTCGATAGATTCATTAATTTCATTATCTATATTTTTATTTTGTTTTATTTTACTAAATAAAATATTAAAATTTCCTAATTTAAGTAATTCTTTTAATATTTTATTTCTTTCTTCCACAAATAAAATGTTTTTTAGGATTACAATAAAATTATCTTTCATTTTTTCATAATTTTTTAATAAATCATTTTTTCTAAATGTATAAAGCTTACCATCTAATTTATTAAAATATTTCATTGTATCATTATATCCTAAATTAATATTTTTAATAGCTGTTTCTTTATTAAATGATAAAGTAAAAGCAGTATTCTCTTTCATTTTGATTGTATCTATTTTAATATCTTTGTTTTTTGGATTTTTTTTAAGTCCTAATACAGATAAATCTACTGCAAGAATTTCATCTGCACCCATATCTATTGCTAAATTAATTGGTAAACCATCATAAAAACCACCATCAATAAAATATTCTCCATCTATTTCTTTTTTTGCAACAGCTGGATAGCAAATACTTGAAGCACACATATAATCAATAAGCTTTCCTTTAGGTATTTCTGATTTTGTTAATGATCGTGGTTTCTTTGTAGTTAATGATACAGTTAATAATCCATAATCAATATTTGATTTTCTAATTTTATCTTCACTTAAATATTTTTTTAGGAACTTTTCTGCATTATCAAAACTCATTCCACCATTTTTTATTATCTTATTAAATAAACCTTTATATTCTTTTATTGTAAGTTTCTTTTCTCCACCTAAATCATATTCAAAGAAATCTGTTGTTTTTACTGTTTTCCACATTTTCTTTGCTAAATGATATTTTTTTGCTGCAAAAAAACCACCATTTATAGATCCAATAGAAACTCCTGTTACAATATCAAATTTCATATGTAATCTTCTTAATGCTTTCCATACTCCTATTTGATATGAACCTTTTGCTCCTCCTCCACCAAGTACCAATGCTTTTTTCATAAATCATCACCTATTTAAATTATAGCATAAAAAAAAGACTTAGTAAGTCTTTTTAATAATTACAGCATGATCCACATTGTACATTGGTGCAAACATTTTCTTCACAACAAGTATAATTTGGACTATATGTATGTTTAAATACATGATTATTTACAATTTTTGTTCTAATTGGGCAAACATGTCCTTGCCCCTTTATGTTAAACTGATATTTTTTTTATTTCAATATGTGACATTTTGTCACGATTTCACTAAATTATTTATGTTCTAACAAATTATTATCTTTATATTTATAAGGTAAAACATTATCCCCACTTATTACAGTTTCATCTAATTGACGTTCTAATTCGTCACGTGCAACTTTTGCAACATTACCACCTATTTTAGCTATTTCAATATTTTCTTTTAATCCTTTAACTTGTTTTTTATGAGCAATTCTTTTAGTAGCTTCTTCTCCTAAATCAGCTAGTGTTACTTCAATACTATCCATATTGTCTCGTAATGATTCTTTTCTCAACCCTTTATGTTGTTTATATTCTTTAGCAGTCATACCGGACCAAGTTTTATAAATTTCATTAGTTAATATAGCATATTCAAGGGGTTCTGTAATACCATTATCTTTCCAAACATCAGTTAGTTCTACTCTAGTTTGTAATCCTTTAATTCTTTTTGAAATCCATGCTTCATCATAACCTTTAGCTCTGTATGTATTTATTGCTCTTTCAACAGTAATAGACGGATCAAAAACTTCATCAATTCTTTCGCTTCCTAATTTAGCAAGCCAACTTTTTATAGGTTCTGCATTCTTACTAGGTATTGACTCAATGATTCTAAACATTTCTTCGATATCACATACATCAGTTAAACGATATTTGCCATCTTTTGACTTAAGTTTCAACTGTCCGATTTTTTCGGACACTTCATTTCCTTCTTTTAATAGTTGACTTTTTAAATCACTCCAATATTTTCTTGGTCGATCACTTTCTGATAATACTCCAACCATATCAACAACACTTATATAATATTTTTCATCTTCCTTATCCCATACAGTCCTAATAGTTTCATTATTAAATATTTTACTTATTAAATGCATTTTATTTTGATTCATATTGCACCTCCTATTGTATTTATATCAAACATAAGTTCGTGTGCCAATATTAAACAATAATTTTTCTTCTTATTTATTTAAATATTCTTTTATTACTAAAATTGTATCCAATGTAACACCTTTTCTTGTTGCATTATCTAAAGATTTTTGTAATATATCTAAAGCTTTGTTCTTATCAATAAATTCTAGTTTAAAATCTCCTTCTTTTTCATCATCAGTAAGTTTTATTTTATCTAAGTTCGGTTTTAAATCATAGATTAGTGTATAATAATTGGCCATTGTAAATGTAGTTGTTCCAACTTCAGGATAATTTCTATTTAAATATTTTATAGTCATAAAAGGATTCAAATCATCTAGTTTTAAATTAACTCCAGCTTCTTCTAAAATTTCTCTGTTTAAGCATTCTATATCTGATTCATCATTATCTACATGACCACCTAATAAATGATAATTTCCATCACTATGGCATACAATAAATTTATTATCATTAGTTTCTATCAAAATTTTAGCACGTCTTACTACTTTATTTATCTCATTAATATTTACATCATCATAATTATTAACAATTTCTTTTTTTCCCTTATTTAATAATTGAATTTCAATACCTAAAACACCATATTTTTCTTGTTCTTCTTTAGGATAATATTGTTCCATATCTGATGAATCTGCTATTGCATTTTCTTTATAACCTAATGATATTTTATCAAAATGTTTATATAGTTCCTCAAAAGAAGGATAGTTATGTATTTTAACTACTTTTGTTTTAATAATTTCTTTAGTAATTCTATTTTTAAAAATAATTATATCATTTTCTTTTATTAAGCATCTTTTTTCATCATTTAATCTAATTTCTATTGTTTTACTACCACTTTTTATTAATTCAAATGGTTCATTGTGTAATCTCATTTCATATTTCATTCTATACATCTCCCTTACAACTAAACTTACATACTATTATTAAATCGAATGTTTATTGTTTCTATATTGTCTTTCTCCAACTTTTCACTTGTCTTTTTATATAAAAAATCTATTTTTATCGTTTCTATTAGTTAAATTATTATTTATATATTCTATTTTTTCATAAACCGATGATATTTCTAATAAATCTTTATCAATCTTTTCTAAGCTTATTGTTTTATCATCTAATTGATATTTATAAATTAAATCAGTTGTTGTAGAGCTATTAATTTCATCATCATATGTAAAATTATGTGTAGATTTTGGTGATGCATAGCATACATTTTCTTTCAACTTTTTAATAGGATTTCCTGCATATAATGTATTTGAATTTATTTTTTTGTTGCTTGAAACAGAATTACCGCCAATTATTGCACCTGATCCAATATTTGTACCTTTCAAAATTAAGCACCCTTGCCCAATCCAAACATGATCACCAATTAAAATACTTTTACTATAATTAATTCTTTCTTTTTTATTAATATCATAGATAATATGTGGATCAGCTGTTCTAAAATAATTATTAAAGGATAATAAACATTCTCTACCTATAATAATATTTTTTCTTTCAGTGGCATACATATCTGAAGTCCTATTAACATAACAGTTTTTTCCTAAATAAAAAACTGAATCATTTCCAACTCTAACGTTAAGAGAAAATGGATATTTATTTTCATCAAAATATATTATTGAATTACTACCTGTAAATCTTAATTTACAATTTTCAATAGAAATATTTCCATTACAATATAAAAAATTATTATCACCCTTAAATTCAATACTTGAATTTTCTAATTTTATTTCACCTATTATCTTATTGTCAACAAGACTATTGATTTGAGTTTGATTTTCTATTCTTTCCATATAGTCACCTCTTAAGATTATTATACCATAAAATTAACTATTTAATTTGAAAGTAACCTTTAAATCAATTCGTTTATCTTCATATATAATAACTTTATCAATTAAATTAACAACTAATTTCCATGTTGGTTTCTTCATTAATAGAAATTCATCAATATATTTATTAATTAGTTTATTTTTAGACTCTTCATTTACTTTTAAGTTTATACTACTAGATAATTCATCATATCTTTTTTGTTTGATATTTAAATCGTTTTCTAATTTTATTTTAACCCTTTCAAATTGTTGTTCATTTATTTTTTTATTTAATTTATCAATATAAATTATATCTAAATTTTCATTTATCTGTTTTAGTTCATTGGTTAAAATTTTTAATTCATGTACTAATGTAGTTTTATTATCTTCATTTAAATTATTTAATACTTTTTCTTTTATTTGTTTCTTATCTATATAATTTAAGCAAGATTTTTTTAGCGAATCAATTACTACCTTTTCTAATTCATCATAATTATTAGAATGAGTTGTACATAGTCTTTCTTTCATATAGGTTCTATAGTAATTACATATTGTGTAACACCTATTATCTTTTTTTCTTCTTGGGCTTACTGATATTCTATGTCCACATTCACCGCAATAAAGTAATCCATCTAATAAATGTTCTTCTTTTTTCTCATTTCTACCTACGTTTTTAGGTATTCTCTTTTGAACTTCATAAAATACATCTTTATCAATTATAGCTTCATGAGTATTTTCAACCACTATATAACTATTAGGATTATTTTTAATTATTCTTTTAACTTTATAATTAACTTTATTTCTCTTATTTTGAATTAAATCACCTATATACATTCTATTTGTTAATATATCTCTAATTGTTTTTGAATGCCACTGTCCATAATTTAAATTATAATTACTTTTCCATTCAAAACTATAATACTGAGCTGGTGTTTTAATATGTTCATTTGTTAGTACTTTTGCGATTTTAAAGAAAGATAAACCACTTAAACACATTTCAAATATTCTTTTTACAACAATAGATTGTTCCTCATCTATTACTAAATGATTCTTGTCATCTGGGTCTTTTTTATAACCA
>CAZAPU010000039.1:0-8026 GCA_964487215.1 uncultured Mycoplasma sp.
AACAGGAATGGTACCAGTAAGATATGATGGAACAAACTGGGTAATAGCAGATAAATATAATTCTGATGTAAATAATCAATGGTATAGTTATGCAACAAGTGGAACAACAAAAGGAATGTGGGCCAATGCAGTATTAGTAAAAGAAACAGGAACAGTACATAATAGAGATTACTATACCAATCAAGCAAATGTAGGCCAAACAGTAAGTATGGATGACATCTTACAGATGTATGTATGGATACCAAGATTTATAGTGAATACTGGAGAATTATCAACCCAAGCTTATTTTGAAAGTCTAAGAGGAACGGGTACGGGTTGTGATGTTTCTGGATATTCTACTACATGTTATAGCAATCCAGGTGCAATCGATATATCATTTGTAGATAAAAATACAATAGCCCATGATGCATTTATATTTGGTGAACAGAACTTATCAGGAATGTGGATAGGTAAATTTGAAACAACGGGGACAATAAAGGGAGTAGGTTCAAATTCAAATACAAATTTGGCATGTGTAAATGAAGTGTGCGATGTCAGTTTGCTAACAATAAAACCAAATTTAAGATCATTAAGTGCCCAAAAATTAAGTAGTTTATTTCATGCATCCCGAAGTATAGAACAGGCAAATAATTTATTTGGGTTAGATGGAAATGAAGTAGATACACATATTATGAAAAACAATGAATGGGGAGCAGTGGCTTATTTAAGTCAAAGCATGTATGGAAGATGTACATCGTCTACTGCTTGTCCTGATATAGGAATAAATAATAATAGCGGATATATAACAGGATATGGAGCAGCAGCAGGAAGTACTTATTCTGCAGCAAACGGAACCTATGAATCAGCATTAGGAAAAGGAGCATCAACAACAGGAACAATTTATGGAATATATGATATGAGTGGTGGAACATATGATTATGTGATGGGAGTATATAAACCTTCACCAATACCTTCTGCCATATATGACTATAGTGGGTTTAGTAGTGTGACAGCTGACTCTCAATATGATTTATTAACAATAAATTCAAAATATTATACTACATATACTGATAGTGCTGCATATACAGAATCTAATTTGCAACATGCTTTAACAGAAACAGCAGGATGGTATGGTGATTATGCATATTTTGTTGTTGCAAATCCTTCATGGTTTGTGTGTGGTGGTACCTCTAAAGATCATACTTATTCAGGCTTGTTTAGTTACCATAAACTTGGTGGCGATGACTATAATAATACCGGTTTTCACATTTCATTAGTAAAATAAAATTGTTTACAATTTTATTTCCAGAACTAATAAATCTAAAAGATAAAAATATGAGATAAAGTGATAATGAAAAGATTTTAATATTTCAGTTTTTGTTAATATATTTAAAAAGTAATTTAAATTACTTTTTTTTTGTTATATAATAAACTTGGTGATATAAATGAAAAAAGAGATAATGGATGGGAATACTGCTTGTAGTAGAGTAGCATATAATTTTAGTGAAGTTGCAGGAATATATCCTATAACTCCAGCATCTACTATGGCAGAGTTAACTGATATTTATGCTAATAGTGGAAAACTTAATTTATTTGGAGATAAAGTAAAAGTTGTAGAAATGCAAAGTGAAGCTGGTGCTATTGGAATGGTTCATGGACTATTACAAAATGGAATACTTGCAACAACATATACAGCTAGTCAAGGATTGCTTTTAATGATACCAAATATGTATAAAATAGCAGGAGAGCAATTACCTTGTGTAATAAATGTTGCTGCTCGAACAATTGCAACTCATGCTTTATCAATTATGGGTGATCACTCTGATATTTATGCAACAAGAGGAACAGGTTTTGCTATTTTTGGTACTTCATCTGTTCAACAAGTTATGGATTTAACAGCAATTCCTTACTTATCAGCAATAAAAGGGAAAATTCCATTTATTAATTTTTTTGATGGTTTTAGAACAAGTCATGAATATAATAAAATAATGCCAATTGATGAAAAAATATTTGAAAAATTAATAGATAAAAAAAGTTTAAACGAATTTAGAAAGCATTCTTTAGATATAGACAATCCCACTACTAGAGGTACCAATCAAAGTGATAGCATTTATTTCCAAGCAGTAGAATCAAGAAATAAGTATTATGATGAATTACCAGATATTGTAAATAATTATATGGAAGAAATAAATAAACAAATAGGAACTTCATATAAACCATTTAATTATTATGGTGATAAATCTGCTAAATTTGTAATTGTTGCTATGGGTTCAGTTTGTGAAACAATTAAAGAAACAATAGATCATTTAGGAAAAGGAATAGGATTAATTGAAGTTCATCTTTATAGACCATTTTCATCTAAATATTTAATGAATGTTTTACCAAAAACGACTAAAAAAATAGCTGTTTTAGACAGAAGTAAAGAAAGTGGTTCTAATGGGGAACCTTTATATCTAGATATTGTCTCTGTAATAAAAAGTAAGAATTTAAAAATAGATGTTGTTGGAGGAAGATATGGGTTATCCTCAAAAAATACTACTCCAAATGATATTGAAGCTATTTATGATTATTTAAAAACAAAATATTTAAAACCATTTACAATAGGAATTGTGGATGATGTAACTAATTTATCTTTGAAACCAACTAAGACAGTATTTAATAATAAATGTAATGAAATATTAATTTATGGATATGGTTCAGATGGTATGGTAACAACAGCTAAAGATATTTTAACAATCGTAGGAAATAATACAGATAAAAATGTTCAAGGCTATTTTGAATATGATAGTAAAAAATCAGGTGGTTTAACTAAGTGTCATTTAAGATTTAGTGATTCAGTAATAAAAAGTACTTACTATGTTGAACATCCAAGTTTAATTGTTTGTACCAAAGATACATACTTGAAAAAATATGATATTTTAGGAAGAATAAAAGAAAATGGAACATTTATTTTAAATACAGAAAAAGATAAAGAATCATTAAATAAAATATTACCAATTGAAGTAATAGAAACGTTAAAAAAGAAAAAAGTAAATTTTTATATTTTAAATGCTACTAAAATAGCTAGAGAAAATAATATACCGAATAAAATTAGTATGATTATGGAAAAAATAATTTTTAAAGTTTCTAATTTTATAGATTATTCAATTGTTAGTGAACAAATGGAAAAAATGATTATTAAAAACTTTACAAAAAAAGGTGAGTCAGTAATTAAATCTAATTTATCTGCTTTATCTGCAGCTGATAAATTATTAGAAAGAACAGATATAAATGATATTGATTCAACAATAAAAATGGAAACTGTTGAAAATACTATATTTTCAAAACTTGAGCATGATAAGGGTAATGAAATAACTGTTAGTGATTTTATTGGAAGAGAAGATGGTGTATTTGAACCAGCATTATCTAAATTAGAAAAAAGAGGTTTAAGTAATATTGTTCCATCTTATGATAAAGATAAATGTGTGATGTGTAATCTTTGTTCATTTGTATGTCCTCATGCAGTAATAAGACCTTATTTATTAAATGAAGAAGAATATAATAAAGCACCAAGTTATGTAAAAGAAACTGTAAAACCTGCAAATATTAAGGATAAAAATTTATATTTTACTGTTTGCATTTCGCCACTTGATTGTACTGGCTGTTCTTTATGTGAAAATGTTTGTCCAACTAAAGCAATAAAAATGGATGAAATAAAAGATATTGAATTAAAGAGATATAAGTATTTAGAAACAGTTACTGAGAAAAATGTAATGAATGTAAATACTATTAAAGGAAGTCAATTTGTAAAACCAAAATTTGAATTTAATGGAGCCTGTGCTGGTTGTGGTGAAACACCATATTTAAAACTTTTATCACAATTATTTGGAGATAATTTAATAATAGCAAATGCAACAGGATGCTCTTCAATTTACGGTGCAAGTGTACCAAGTACACCTTATAGTGTTCCTTGGGTTAATTCATTATTTGAAGATAATGCAGAATTTGGTTATGGTATAAGAGTAGCTGAAGACTTTATGAAAGAAAAAGTAAAAAGAATTTTTGAAGAAAATAAGAATAAAGTTAATACTCATAATAAAAATCTAATAAATAAGTATCTAAAAACTTATTCAAAAGAAATAGCTGAAGAAGTTTATGATAATTTAGATTATTCAGATTTTAAAGAAATAATACCATTTAAAAAATATATAAAAGAAAAAACAATTTGGTGTGTTGGTGGAGATGGTTGGGCATATGATATTGGATTTGGTGGAATTGATCATGTTTTAAGTAATAATGAAAATATTAATATTTTAGTACTTGATACAGAGGTATATTCAAATACTGGAGGACAATCTTCAAAATCTACAAGATGTGGTGCTATAGCAAAATTTGCAAGTAATGGAAAAGAAACAACAAAAAAAGATTTAGCAAAAATTGCAATGTGCTATCCAAATTGCTTTGTAGCAACAATTTCTCTAGGAGCTAATTATCAGCAAACAATTACAGCGATGAAAGAAGCAGCTACTTTTAATGGACCATCAATTGTTATTGCATATTCGCCATGTATTGCTCATGGTATAAAAACTGGTATGAAAGATTCTATATCTGAAGAAAAATTAGTAACAGAGGCAGGATATTTTCCACTATTTAGATATAATCCAATTAATAATGAATTACAAGTTGATAGTAAAGCAGATTTTTCTAAGTATGAAGAAATATTTAAAAAAGAAAATAGATATGCAATGTTAAAGGAAGATAGAAAAAATTTACTAGAAAAGAATAAGAGTAATTCAGAAAAAAAATATGAAGTATTAAACAAAAACAATTAATTAAATTAATTGTTTTTTATTGCATTCAATCAATTTTATGATAAGATTAAATTAGGGTGATTTTGGTGAAACTAAATTGGGATAAAAAACAAATGGAAGAATACTATAATACTTTGATTAATAAAAGAAAACCAGATATTTACGATGCAGTAATAATCAATCTTTATGATTCATATATAAATAATTGTTATAATCTAACACATAGTACTAAAAAAGAAGAGATAGAAGAGTACAATAAAATTTGTTTGTTAGATCAAACAGAAAAAAAGACTAGAAAAGATTATATAGAAATGATAGAACAAAAATGTGATGAATTTTGTAGTTATTATAGTTATTTACCAAAAAAGTTTCTTGAGTCTCTTATAATATTAATAACTTCTTTAGGAAAATTATACTTTGATCAAGGTTATGAATATAAACTCAAACCACAGAAAATAACGGATATGGAATTAAAACTTCAATCATATGAAATATTTAATGAAATATCTGAAAAGTTTATTCCTTATTTAGATTATGTTTATAAAAATAAACTCATAAAGGTAAAGAAAAGTAGGGATATTTTTTCAATTGATTCTTGTTGCTTTTTTGATATGACTAATAATTCAGGATATGCATATATTAATAAAAAAGATGGGAAAATGGAATCAGTTTATAACCATGAATTAATGCACTCAATAACTTTAAATATAAACAAATCAATGCTTGAGAATTCAAATTATACAATATTAACAGAAGCACATCCTATTTATATTGGAATGTATACGAATAAAAGTTTTTATGAGAAAACAAATAATCTTGACTATTTAAAAGATAACTATAATTATTTAGATTATTTAAAAGAAATAATAGTTGATTTAAATACAATATTTAATTTAATTCAATTGAAATCAACAACAAAATTAACAAAAAATAAAATTGAAAATTTAATTTTTCAAACAGAATATCAAGAATGTCATTTTAATGAATTTGCAGAATATATTAATTCAATTGATGCAGCAACTAGTCTTGAATATTTAACATGTGGAATAATTGCTTTGTCTCTTCTTGATCAGGATAGTGAAAAATCAAAAAAATTGTTTACTGATAGTATATTTAATGATTATGGAACATTCTATAAATTTCTAAAAAAAATAGAATTTAATTTAAAAGATCCATATTACAGTTGTAATTTATTTAATGAAACACAATGTGAAATTAATAAATTTATTAGAAAAAGATTATAATTATCTTTTTTTTTGCACAAAAAAGAAGCAGGACCCCCTGAGGCCTGCTCCCATAAAAAGAATAAAAAGGGGTTGGCTAGTGTGATACTAGCATCCAATTCGCCTAAATCGAATTGGTGCTTACTATACTAACTTAAAAAAGGGCAAAAGTCAACAATTTTTTCATCTTTTTTTATTTCTTTTTTTGGCTATAAATATTTAAATTCTTGTGTTTTGAATTTACTTATTGTATAATTTAATATAAGAGGTAAGAGGGAATGCTTATGAGAAAGATTTTTACTAGTATTGATATTGGAACAGATAGTATAAAAATGGTTACTATAGAATATTATAATTCTAAATATAATGTTCTTGCAGCTGTTTCTATTAAATCTGATGGAGTAAAACAAGGCTTAATTGTTAATCCAGATGCTGTGAGTGTATCAATAAAGAAAGCTGTAAAAATGATTGAAAGTAGACTTGGAACAAAAATAGATAAAGTTTTAGCAGTAATACCCTCACATAATATAGAATTTGATATAGTGACAGGATCAGTGGTAATAGAAACAGAAGGAAATATAGTAACTGGAGAATTAATCTTTAGTTGTTTACAAAACTCTTTAAAAGAAAATATAAAATCCGGAAGAGAAATAGTAACAGCAATACCTGTTGAATACAAATTAGATAAACAAAGTAAGATAAAAAATCCTCTTGGTATGACTGGTAAAGAATTATCAATTAAAGCAGTTATTGCAAGTGTTCCAAAAAAGAATATTTATTCAGTAGTAAGTGTTTTAAAAAATTTAAATATTGAAGTAATTGATATATTATTTTCTTCAACAGCAGATTACTATGCAATAAAAACACCTGATTTAGATAATAAAATAATAGCAATGATAAATATTGGTGAAGATATTACAAAAATAGGAATATTTAACAAAGGTGTTATGATTAAGGAAAGTATATTACCATTAGGTGGGAAAAATATTGATGCTGATATAAGTTTTAAATATAAAACTGAATTAGATGAATCAAAGAAAATAAAAGAAACTTTTGCTGTAAGTAATAGAAAATATGCTGATAGTGAAGAAAACTATGAATGTATTAATAGATTAAATGAAAAGGTTGTAATTAATCAATATAAGTTATCAGAAACTATTGAGGCAAGAGTAATTGATATATTAAAAAATGCAAAAAAAGAAATAAATAACTTAACAAATAGAGAAATAGGTTATATAATAATTACAGGTGGTATTACTTGCCAATTGGGATTTAATGCTATAGTAGAAGAATTATTTATAAAAAATACAGCTGTAATGAATTTGGGTGTAATTGGAATAAGAAATAATAAATACTCAAGTAGTTATGGAATAATAAAGTATTTTATAGAAAAATTGGATTTAAGAGAAAAAGAATATACAATGCTTAGTGAAGACAAAATCGAAGAAATGTTAGCAACAAGAAAAAAAGTAGGGGCTGCAGGTGTGCTTGGCAAAATATTTGAAAAGATATTCGATTAAGGAGATGATGAAATGTTTGATTTAGCAATGATGGATCAATTAGCCAAAATTAAAGTAGTTGGTGTAGGTGGAGGCGGTGGAAATGCTGTAAACCGAATGATTGAAGCAGGAGTTAGAGGAGTAGAATTTATTGTAGTAAATACAGATTCTCAAGTTTTAAATGTCTCAAAAGCAGAAAGAAAAATTCAACTAGGAAAAGGATTAGGAGCAGGTGCTAGACCAGAAATTGGTAAAGAAACTGCAATTAATGCAAAAAAAGAACTTGAAGAATCATTAAAAGGTGCTGATATGGTATTCATTACTTGTGGTATGGGTGGTGGAACAGGAACTGGAGCTGCACCTATAATAGCTGAAATTGCACAAAATCTTGGAGCATTGACAGTTGCCATAGTTACAAGACCATTTTCATTTGAGGGCAAAAAAAGAATGGAAAATGCTTTATCAGGTATTGAAGAATTAAAGAAACATGTTGATACTTTAATTGTTATTCCAAATGATAGATTAAGAGAGATTA
>CAZAPU010000040.1:0-7783 GCA_964487215.1 uncultured Mycoplasma sp.
AACAGGAATGGTACCAGTAAGATATGATGGAACAAACTGGGTAATAGCAGATAAAACAAATTATAATCCTACAAATCAATGGTATAGTTATGCAACAAGTGGAGAAACCAAAGGAATGTGGGCTAATGCAGTATTAGTAAAAGAAACAGGAACAGTACATAATAGAGATTACTATACCAATCAAGCAAATGTAGGACAAACAGTATCGATGGATGATATATTACAGATGTATGTATGGATACCAAGATTTACAATAAATACAGGAGGATTATCAATGCAAGCTTATCTTGAAAGCATAAGAGGAGCGGGTACGAGTTGCTATGTTACTGGATATTCTACTACATGTTATGATAATCCAGGAGCATTTAACATATCATTTGTGGATAAAAATACCCAAGCTCACGATGCCTTTACCTTTGGAGAAGAAAATTTATCAGGAATATGGGTAGGAAAGTTTGAAACAGGTCACAGTACCCTTACAACAGTTATACCAACATATAGTAATGGTACATATCTATCAACATTAGAATGTAGTACTGAAACATGTGAAAATGCTAATGGAATAATAATAAAACCTAATGTAAAATCATTAAGATTTAATAATGCAAGTAACTTCTTTTATGCAGGAAGAAGTCTAGAACAAACAAATAATTCATTTGGGTTAGATGGAAATGAAATAGATACCCATATGATGAAAAATAATGAATGGGGAGCAGTTGCCTATTTAAGTCAAAGTACATATGGAAGATGTACATCATCTACTGCTTGTCCAAAAATAGGAATAAATAATAATAATAGTTATATAACAGGAAATGGAGCACCAGCAGGTAGCCACTCTAGCCCTTCTAATGCTGCATATGTAGAACCCGAAACATATGAAACAGCATTAGGACAAGGAGCATCAACAACAGGAACAATCTATGGAATATATGATATAAGTGGTGGTGCATATGAGCATGTTATGGGAATATATTGGAATGGAACAAGATATTGGTCTGGATATGATTCTACAAAAAATTCAGGATTTAAAGGATGTTTAGGAAGCAGCTGTTCAAGTACATATAGTGGAATAGAATTTTTTGAAAATTCAAACAATTCAAAATACTATAATTTATATACAACAACAGATGATTATACCACAGCAAATTTACAACATGCATTAATAGAAACATCAGGATGGTATAATGATAGTGCTGTCTTCGTTAATGGCAATGCCCCATGGATTGATCGTGGAAGCAGTTATGACAATTATTCCAATGCAGGTTTGTTCTACTTTCACTACGGCTATGGCCTCGGCGACGGCACCTACAGCACTCGTATTTCATTAGTCAAATAAAACTTATCAATAGGTATGTTATTATTAACATACTTTTTATTTGATTAAAAAATTGTTGCTCAAAATAATAATTTATTATATAATATTGTAAGTTGAAGGAGAGAGATTATGGAAAAGAAAAAAAATGTATTTGAAGTAGAAATTAAAATAGAAAAAGAAGATTTTGAAAAAGGTATTGAAAAAGCATTTAATAAAAAAGTTAATGATATAAAATTAGATGGCTTTAGAAAAGGAAAAGTCCCATTTGATGTATATGTAAAGAAATTTGGTAAAGAATCTTTATATATGGATGCAGTAGATGTTTTATTACCACAAGCATTTGAAAAAGTATTAAAAGACGGTGGTTATGAACCAATTATTGAACCAAAAGTAGATTTAAAAGAATTAACTGAAAATGGATGTACATTTTTATTTACAATTACTACCAAACCTGAAGTAAATATTAAAAAATATAAAGGATTAAAAGTAAAAAAAGAAGAAATTAAAGTTACAAAAGAAGAAATACAAGTAGAACTAGATAATATGTTAAAAAAATATAGTGAATTAGTAGTAAAAGATTTTGGTGAAGTAGAAGAAGGAAATATTGCTATTATTGATTTTGAAGGTTTTAAAGATGGAGTACCATTTGATGGTGGTAAAGCAGAAAATTATTCACTAGAAATCGGAAGTAATACTTTTATACCTGGATTTGAAGAACAAGTTATTGGTATGAAAAAAGATGAAGAGAAAGATATAAATGTTGTTTTCCCTGAATCATATCCAGCAGAAGATTTAAAAGGAAAACCAGTTGTTTTTAAAGTAAAAGTAAATGAAATAAAAGAAAAAATAACTAGAAAATTAGATAAGGAATTTTTTGAAGATTTAGCTATGCCTGATGTAGATTCAAAAGAAAAATTAGAGGAAGAAATTAAATCATCACTTGAATCATCAAAAGAAATGGAAATTGAAAACAAATTTGTTGATGATATTTTAAAAGAAATAGGAAAAAATACTGAAATTGATATTCCAGAAGAATTAATAGAAAATGAATTAAATTACATGTTAAAAAGATTTGAAGATCAATTGATGATGCAAGGTATATCTTTAGATGTTTATTTAGAAATGACTAAAACAAAGAAAGAAGATATTAAAGAACAAATGAAAGAAGAAGCAACAAATCATGTAAAATACAGATTTATTCTTGAAGAAATAGAAAAGAAAGAGAACATTAATGTAACAGAAGAAGAACTAAAAGAAGAAGCGAAAAAGATGGCAATAACTTATAATATGCCAGAAGAGGAATTACTAAAAGCTGCTGGTGGTTTAGAATCAATAAAATATGAAATATTAATGAATAAAGTTGTTGATTTTTTAAAGAATAATAATTAAAGCATAAATATGCTTTTTTTATTGAAAAAAAACTATTATAAATATATAATAAAAGTATAATAAGGGAAGTTAATATGGAAAACAATAATAGCAAAATTAATAGAATTGATAAAGAACTATTAGATATTGAAAACTATTTAAAAGCAGTAAAAAAAGAAAATAAACTACCAAAAAATAAAAAAATAAATAAAAAAATAGTTATTATAATTCTAATACTTGTTTTTGTGTCTATTTTTTTAGTTACTATTTTTTTTAAAGATAACATAATAAATGAATTTATTGAAGCTGAAATAAAATCTATAACTTTAGAAAGTTATGATAAGAAAAACAAAAAAATATTAATTACCATAGATATTAATAGTAATATAAAATATAAAAAAATATCTTGTTATTTTATAGATACTAAAACTAATAATAAAAAATATGTTTTAGTAGAAAATAATAAATGTGTTACTGAATTAGATTTAAACGATTATACTATTTCGTTACTTAGTGATGAAGAAACTCTTACAAAGGAAATTTTATTATCAGAAAAAATAAATAATATATTAGAACTTAAAACAAATGATGATAAAGTATATTTAGCAATTGGAAATTCATATAAAATTCCTGTAATAATAGAATCAATTGGTAAACCATCTTCTCTTACTTGGAGTTCTTCTGATTCATCAATAGCAACCGTTGATAATAATGGTACTGTTATTGGAAATAAAGATGGTGTAGTTACTATTACTGCTAAAGATAAATATAATAATGAAATAAAAGTAACGGTAGTAGTTACAAGTTTGATAAATAGACCTCATATAAATAATAATAAAAGCTTTTTGCCTTGCAAAATTTATAATTCTGATCAAGCTAGATTATTAGATGAAATATTATTTGATAGAGTAGCAGATGCTGGAAAAGGAACAAGAGCAGGAGTTGTAGCTGCAGCTAGATTTTTATCATTAGAGTTTCCATATCGAATTCAATATTTTTTGGAAAATGGTAGACTTAATCCAGAAAATGATAGACCTTATGCTGATGGTGAAGGAAGATTTTATCATGAAGGATTATATTTAAGTACTGATAAATACTCGATAATAGAAAAGTCTGTAGCAGGACCTGCAATATGGGGATGTAAAATTCGTGAGTATAGTTATGAAGATAATAGGTATACATCTAATGGTTTAGATTGTAGTGGTTTTGTAACTTGGAGTTTAAAAAATGGTGGTTATGATTTTGGCGATTTAGGATCAATTGGTTGGACAGGAAATAATAGTTCATCAATAACATGGTTTGGTGATTTACAATATATAACTATGGATTTATTAAAATCTGGCAAAGTTAAAGCTGGAGATTTAGCTTCAGTTCCAGGTCATGTTGCAATAGTTGTAGGAATTGATGATAATCATGTTTATATTGCAGAAGAATTATATCACAATGTTGGATTAACAGTTGTAACATTTACTTATGAAGAACTTGTAAATACTGATTTATTTACTCATTTAGTTTTAATGGACAAAGCTTATATTAATGATGGTAATTATGCAAATATGTGGTAAAAAATGATGACATTTGTCATTATTTTTGTTATCCTTAAAATATGAGGAAAGATATGAACAAAGAAAACAATTCTATAGCAACTACTTTTAAGGTTTTAGGTTGGATATCTGTTATAATATTTTTTATAGTAGGAATTCCTTATTCTATTAATGCTGAAGACTTAATAGAAGCAAGTGGTACTGCTGCATTATTTACAATGTGGGGAATTGGATTAGGAACATTACTTTCATGTCTTGCATTTGCTGAACTAATTCAAATTTTACATGATATTAGAAAAAAACTTTATTTTCCAACAAATAGAAAAAAAGATAGTTAATTAATTAACTATCTTTTTAATTTAATTATTTTTTATTTTTATCTGCAATAGATTCAAATGCTCTTAATATTTCAATAGGAATTGCAAATATTACAGTATTTGATTGATCTGATGACAAATCATTTAATGTAGATAATGTTCTTAAATGAAGTGCACCTGGAGTTTTATTCATTGTTTCAGCAGCTTTTGCCAAATTATTAGAAGCTTCAACTTCACCAGCAGCTTTAGTAATAACAGCAGCTTTTTCTCTTTCGGCTTCAGCAACTTTAGCAATAACTCTTTTCATTTCTTCAGGAAGTGCAACATCCTTTAATTCAACATTTTCAACTTTAATTCCCCAAGGATCAGTTGCTTCGTCAATTATTTCACAAATTTTATTAGAAATAGTTTCTCTTTCTGTTAAAAGTTCATCTAAAGTAACAGAACCAACAATATTTCTCATAGTAGTTTGAGCTAATTGACTAACTGCATAATAAAAGTTTTCTACTGCAATAATTGCTTTTGATGCTTCAAATATTTTGTAGTATATTACAGCATTAATTCTTATAGACACATTATCTTTTGTAATTGCATCTTGTTCTGGAACATCTACAGCTTTAGTTCTAATATCAACTTTTCTGTAAGTTTGAAATATTGGTATAACTAATCTCCAACCTGGTTCCATAATACTTGTAAACTTTCCTTTAGTAAATTTGATTCCTCTCTCATATTCGTTAATTTGTCTAATTGAACATAAAAGAATAAAAATAATTATACTAATTATTACATATATCATAATTGTACTCCTTTCATTTAAAATTATAACATTTTTAATATAATATTACAATTTTAAATCAATATGTTATAATATCAACTGGAGTTGAGTTTATGAAAAATGTAATTTTAATAAAATATGGAGAATTAACTACAAAAAAGGATAATAGAAAATTATTTATAAATCTTTTATATGAATTTTTAAATAATAAATTAAAGAAAACAAATTGTAAAATAATAAAAGAGTATTCAAGAATGTATATTGAAATAGATGATATATATATAAATGAAGTTCTTGAAACATTAAAAAATACTTTTGGAATTCATGGGTTTAATTTAGCATATAAAGTTAATACTAATAATGATGATATAAAACAAGAAGTATTAAAAAGATTAAAAGAACAAAAATTTAATACTTTTAAAGTTGTTACTAATCGTCGTGATAAAGATTTTTCTATAAAAAGTTTAGAATATAATAACGAAGTAGGAGAATATATTTTAAAAAATATAAAAAATATTTCTGTAGATGTACATAATCCAGATATTTATGTAAATATTGAAATAAATAAAAAAGATACATATATATATTTCAATGATATAAAAGGTTTAGGTGGATATCCAGTTGGAGTGCAAGGAAAAGGATTATTAATGCTTAGTGGTGGTATTGATTCACCAGTAGCAGGTTATTTAGCAATGAAAAGAGGAATAAAAATAGATGCTATTTATTTTGAAGCTATTCCACATACTAGTTTAAATGCTAGACAAAAAGTAATTGATTTAGCAACAAGTTTATTAAAATATACAACTAATATAAATCTTTATATCGTACCAATTACTGAGTTACAAGAAGCAATATACAAAAATATTGATACTACTTATATGATAACCATATTACGAAGAATGATGTATCGTATATCTGAACAAATTGCAAGAAAGCATAAAAGTTTTGTTTTAATAAATGGAGAAAGCATTGGACAAGTAGCAAGTCAAACTTTAACAAGTATGCAAGTTATCAATGAAGTTGTAAAATTGCCTGTTATTAGACCAGTAGCATGTTTTGATAAACTAGAGATAATTGATATAGCAAAAAAAATTAATACTTATGAAACAAGTATTTTACCATATGAAGATTGTTGCACAATATTTGTGCCAAAACATCCAGTAATTAATCCAAAATTAGATAAATGCATTGAGTATGAAAATAAAATTGATTATGAAAATATGATCAATATTGCAGTTCAAAATACAATTTGTTTAAAACTATGCAATGATGAAAAGCAAAATGATTTATTATAAATTAAGGTAGTAATTACCAATTATCAAAGTGTATAAAATTGTCAAAAATTCACATTCTATAAATGTATAGGAGGTGAATAACTCGTGAGCCAAAATAATAAATCAAAACTATCTGTTCCAGGAGCAAAACAAGCTATCGATTCAATGAAATATGAAATAGCAAGAGAATTTGGTGTTAATTTAGGACCAGATACTACTGCTAGAGCTAATGGTTCTGTTGGTGGAGAAATAACTAAACGTTTAGTTGAAAGAGGTTTAGGACAATTAGGAAGCTATTCTAGTAATTCTCAATCAAAATAGTTAAACATAAATAAGGATAGACATAATTGTCTATCTTTTAATTTGAAAATATTTTTATTGTTTCAATAGTGATTATGTAGTATAATTATTGTAGTAATACTAGGGTGTGATTCTAATATGAATTTTTTTAAAAAATTTAATAATTTAGATTTGTCAAAAAAAGAAGATAAGAAAATACTTATTTCTTTTTCCGTTTCACTATTAGGAATATTAATGTTATTAACTGGAACTAGTGCAGCTTATTTATCATTTAGAAATCAAGGTACAGAAATAAATACAATTACTTCAGGAAATATTACAATGACTTTATCTCAAGAAAGTTCATCAATTATGTTATCTAATGCTATGCCAAAATCAGATGTAGCAGGTATTGAATTATCAAACTATTATTCTTTTACAATACAAAGTTCAAGTAGCATTTATATTTATTATGAAATAAAGCTAATAAATGAATGTGTTATAAATACATCTGTTACAGTTAATGGTACAACTATTACACCAGATGTTTGCATTCCTAATCAATATGTAAAAGTTGCAATTAGTAGAAATGATGGCGATTATGAAGTAAAATCAATTGGAGAAAATGGTGTTATTTATTCAGGATATGTAAGTAACAAAGAACAAGATATAAATTTTAAATTAAAAATATGGTTAAGTGAAAATACACCAAATACTTACCAAGGAAAAACAACTCAAGGAATAGAACAAGATGTTGTATATCTTGGAAAAATGCAATTATATGGAAGACAAACTATTGAAGAAGAAGTAGAGTTAACTAATATAGATAAGAGTGGTGCTAATAAACCAGAATTAGCAACAGGAATGATACCAGTATATTATGATGAAACAGCTGCTGTATGGAGAAAGGC
>CAZAPU010000041.1:0-7395 GCA_964487215.1 uncultured Mycoplasma sp.
AGCGAATGCGAGAGTCAAAGTCTCGTGCCTTACCACTTGGCTACGAGGCAATAAAACATGGTGGAGGAACATGGATTTGAACCATGGAACCGTTAGGAACAGATTTACAGTCTGCCGCGTTTGACCACTTCGCTATTCCTCCACATATGGTGCCGAAAAAAGGACTTGAACCCTCAACCTACTGATTACAAATCAGTTGCTCTACCAATTGAGCTATTTCGGCATAAAAATGGTGGGCGATGAGAGACTCGAACTCCCGACCCCTTGCTTGTAAGGCAAGTGCTCTAACCAACTGAGCTAATCGCCCATCTAATTCACTAGACGTTTATAAATATAATATAATTCCAAGATTTTGTCAATAAAAAAACCATATTTTTTACTTTTTTTTATCATCTATCCATTTATTTAATGATTCTTTTAAAATACCAAATCCACTACCTACTTCTTTTATATATTCTTTTCTCTTATTATTTATCTTATAATTTAAATTTTTAATACTAAGCTTTATATGACAAGAATCATCATCAACCTCAATTACTCTAGCTTTAATAGTTTCCCCAAGATTAACATAATCATTTACATTTTTTACAAATCCATCAGAAATCTCAGATATGTGAATTAAACCATTATAATAGTCATCTAAAGTAACAAAAACACCATATTTTTCAATTCCTGTAACACTACCAGTAACAACACTACCTACTCTATATTTTGCCATTTATACCACCTATAAACATTATACAATATAAATTAATATTTTTAAACTTAAACTTTACATTATCATTTATTTTAGTTATAATTTTACTGGTGATATTATGGAAAACAAAGTTAAAGAAATAATTAATGAATTAAGACCTTTTTTAATGAATGATGGTGGAAACATTGAATTTGTTAAATTAGAAGATAACATTGTTTATGTTATACTTCAAGGTGCTTGTGCTGGATGTCCAATGCAAGAAATAACTTTAAAAGATGGTATTGAAAAAACAATTATTAGTAAAATACCAGAAATTAAAGAAGTAAGAATAATAAATGAAGATTAGTAACTAATCTTTTTTTATTATCCACTCAATTAAAGGAATATTATATTTTTTATAATATTGAAAAAGATAATTTAAATACCTCTCATATATATTATTTTTTCTTATTATTTTATTTATTTCTTCTTCATCAACATTACCTAATATTATTTCCTCATATAAATCAAAATAATTAGATGGGAAAAGTGATCTTGAAATAAATTTAATAATATCAGTTCTATTTAAGTTATTTAAAATATTATATAAATTATCCTTTGTCCAATTATTTTCATATATATAACTTTTTAAATAATCTACAACATCTCTTTCCTTATAATCGATAATTAAATTAAGTGGATTATAAAATGATAATAAATCACAATTAACAATAATTCTCTTATGAGATACAAATTTTATATCTTCTTCATTAGCATTATTATAATAACTTATTCCATTTTCCCATATTCCAATATAATAATTTATTGATTCATTAATAATTGGATATTTATGATGTAATTGGATAAATTGATATTCAATAAAATCTATCTTATTAGACCAAGAAATATTCCAATGAGATTTATCAATTTGTTTATATTTTTCACTAGGTATATAATTAAAATTTATTATATCATTGATTGTAACTAATCTATTATGTATAAAAGGCAATTGCATAAGAATATAATAATTTTTTTCATATAAAAATAAAATATTATTTTCTTTTGTTAAAATTATTTTATAAACAGGTACATTATTATTAATCATTTCTATATTTAATTTATACATTTCTTGAGCTTCTTCTATATTTCTATCAAAAAGAGAAACAACATAATTATTATTTTGATATGAAAAATAATAATTATTATTTATTTTTTTTAAATCATCTATATATAAATTATAAAAAAAAATTAATGCATTTTTCATATATACCCTCATTAATATTTATGAGAAAAATATATTATTTATGTAAACAAAAAAGAGCAATTATGCTCTTCCAAATCCTTCTTCAGTTACATCGCTATAGCCATCAATATTTGCAAAGTCATCATATTTTTCAACAATTTTCATTGCATTAACTATAGCATCGTCAGCATCATTTAAATCGGGTTTTACTTCTTCGTCATTTTTAATAGAAATTGGTGTTTGTTCTTCCTCTTCTTTCAAATCGAATGGTATTTCAGATCTTACTTTTTCCATTTGATCTTTTATTGCTTGCTGTTCTTCAATATATTTTTCTTTTAGAGCTTCAACTTCTTTTAAACCTTTTTCTTTAGTTTCTCTTTCCATTTGTTCTAAGCCATCAACCTGCTTTGCTTTATTTACTGCTTCACTTATTTTATTAATTACTTCTTTTTTTTCTTTTAAAGCAGCTTCGATTTCTTTTCTTTTTACTTCTTTTGATTCTTTTATTCTTTTTTCTTCTTCTCCAATTGAAGATAACTCGGCTTTCTTTGCTTCGATTTCAGCATCTTTTCCTTTTAATTCATCCACTCCAATTTCCAGAACTTTTCTTGTTACTGGTCCTTCAGCTTCTTCTAAATCTTTAATATATTTATCTGTTGGATTAGCATTATTCATACTATAATCAAAATTTGCTGTTGTTGATGTTAATTTATTTTCCCTATAAGCATTTGGTTGTTCAAAACTATATGTAGGTTCTGCTATTGGTTCTTCCACAACAGGAACTTCAACTTCTGGTGCTGTTGATTCCTCAACTACAGGAGTTTCAATTTCTGGTTCTTTTTGTTCTTCTGATAATATTACAGTTTCTTGTTTTGTTTCTTCTACAACAGGAACTTCAACTTCTGGTTGTTCTACAACATCTTCTACAACAGAAACTTCAACTTCTGGTTCTTTTTCTTCAATTACTTTCTCATCGGATGTTTTTCCAAGTGCTTTCAATAATCCATGTAGTTTTGGATATTTATCTCTTGATATTGTTAATTTTTCTTTTTTATTTATTGATGTTTTTAATTTTTTTAAATTTGCTAGAGCACTAATTGAAGCATCAGTTTTAACTTCATTGCCATCATAAAAATCATCATCTATAGTTATATTATCTATCTTTTCCATATTATCCTCCATTAACTCTTTGACTCAATAAGTGATCTTAAAGCTTCTTTGATTCTAGTCCACTCTTCATCTGTTCCAACACCAAGGAATTTATATCCTGTGTCATCTTTAATTATTTCTGTAATATATATTGTAATATTACCTTCATCATCAGTTTCATTTTTTGTATAAACTACATATCTTTTTTTATTATCATCAAATTGAAATGTAATTACTTCTTCTACTTGCTCTGTTGTTCCATCTGGTTTATTTATAGTTAAAATTCTTTTTTCTTCCATTAACTATTCCTCCTATACTCTATCTTAAGAAAATTGTAACACAAAAAAAGTGCGAATTCAACAATTTATTGCACTTTTTTTAATAAAAACCATTTGCATCCCACTGCACAGTACTCTTTTATATAGTTTTCAAGGCTTTTTATATCATTAATTTGATTTCTTTTTTTATTACTTGATTCATAAAATCCTTTTAATCTTATTTTATTGTATGCCATATCACCAAATATGTAATCATAATCATTAAAATAATCGGTTATCTTTTCTTCAATTTCTGTGAAATTAAATATTTCATTTTCATCTTTTTCTATTGTATATTCAATATTATTTATCTTAACTGTTTTCATTTAATCACCTACTTAATTTTATCATGAAAGTATAAAGTTATTCAAGTGGTATTGAAAATATATTTGAACTTTTATTTATACCATTTGTTCCATAGTATTCTGGTATTTTACCATTTATTAATTTATAAGAAATTGGTATCTCATTAGTTATTAATATTTCATCAGTTACTAGAGGTAAAATAACTTTTACTGTAATTTCAATAAAAATAAACATTTCTATTATTGCATTATTTATTCCATATTCTTTTACTTTAACATTAACATTAGTTAATAATGAACCTATAATTTGCATTTTCACAGGTATTTTAGGCCCTAAAGTGTTAAATATTGGATTATTAGCAACAATACCTAAAGGAATATTAAATAATACATTACTATCCTCATTTAACTCATCTGAAATATCTAAATTACCATTTTGTAATCTTAATAATTGATATTGTATTTCATTAGTAGCATTATCTAAAAATTCATTTATCATATTTGAATTATAATCAACCATTTCAATTTCATTATTACTATTTTTAGTCACATAATATAATTCTTCAGAATTTAATTTACTCAAAGTTTCTTTTGTTACTGCCCCATTTATTACTACTGTAGTTAATTTTACTAATTCAGCTTTGGCATAATTTAACAAATATTTATATACATTATTAGTTATATTATAAAAACCAAAAAAAAGTAACATAAAAATTGTTAATATAATTATCAGTTTTTTATTTTTTGATTGTTTTTTTCGATTTTTTAATTTCATTCTATTCATACTAAAATATATTTTTATTAAATAAAAAAAGCACTATAAAGTGCCAAAATATTTTAAAAACAAGTATACTCCCATTGCTAACAAAATCAATACAACTATTATTACAAATATTAATGTTTTTTTTGATTTTTTTTGTTCACTTAATATTTGAGTAGTAGAAGTAGTATACATATCACTTTCTTTATCAATAGGATTTATTTGAGTTGTTAATTGTTCTTCACTAATAACTTCTTTAGAATCAATTGCATCTAATACTTCTTTTTTAGGTAAATCTTTTAATATATTTATTTCTTCATGATTTAAAGTATCTGATGGAGTATTTTTTATAAATTCTTCGGTTGCTGTTATTTCATTATCATTTTTTGGTTCATTTATTTGTTTTTGAGTATTACTTAATTCTTGTTGTTCTTTTAAAAGTTCTTTTTCTTCAACCATATCATAAAATAAATCTCTTTGATCGTCTACTTCTTCTTCAGGATAAGTTTTCTTTACTAATTCTTTTATTTCATCTTCATTTAAATTTTTATCATCTATATCTTTGATATCTAATTTAGTTAAAATATTATATTCAGTATTAATTAATCTTTTTTTATTTTCTGCTTGTCTTTCACTTTTTGCTCTTTCTAATATTTCATCTATATCATATATTTTTTCTTTTTTTGCTAATGGTTCATCTAATATTATTGTTTCAACCGGAGTAGGTACAATACTTTCTAGTTCTTTTACTTTATGGTAATCACTTCTGCTTTTTTTATTTAAATCTGTTGAAGCAATTTCTAAAACATTATCAACATTAATATCAATATAATCCATATCAATATCAGTTAAACTATCATAAAGTTTTTTGTTTTTTTCAGCTCTAGAATAACTTTTTTGCTTACTCTCACTATATTTATCCATTCTACTATCCATATAACTCACCTATCTTAATGTAATTGTATCACAATATTAAAAAAAAGAAAATATTTGTTTTTATATATTATTTGTTTTATAATTATTGTAGGAGGAATTATGAAAGCAAAAGTTGTTGAAAATATATGTATTGGTTGTGGAGCATGCCAAGCTTTAGCACCAGAAGTTTTTGAAATTAACGATAATGGTGTTTCTGAATGTAAAGAAACAATTATCAAAGATGAAAATAAAGATTCAGTTTTAGAAGCACAAGAGAATTGTCCTACTAATGCAATTGCAGTTGAAGAAGAATAAGAAAAGCAGTACTTTTTATAAGCACTGCTTTTTATTTATCATTAATTGCTAAATTATATAACTGTTTTACTTCTTTAATAGATAATGGTCTATAATCTCCAGAATTCAAACCATTCAAAGTTAAAAATGCTATTTTTTCTCTTTTTAATTTTAAAACTTCATATCCTAATGTTGCAAACATTTTTTTTATTTGATGATTTTTTCCTTCATGAATTGTTACTTCTACAATTGAAGTATTTGTAATTTTATCATATTTTTTTATTTTAACTCTACATGGACTAGTTTTATAATTTTCTATCATTAATCCATTTTTCATTTGTTTTAAATCATATGGATTAAACATACCTTCTATTTTTACTACATAAACTTTATCTATATCATTAGAAGGATGCATCATTAAATTAGCAAATTCTCCATCATTAGTTAGTATAATAGCTCCTGTTGTATCATAATCCAGTCTACCTATTGGATAAATTCTAGCATTAGTATTTATTAAATCAACTACTGTTTTTCTGTTTTTATCATCTGATGTTGTTGATATAACACCTCTAGGCTTGTTTAATAAATAATAAACTTTATTCTCAGTTGCTAAAGCAATATCATCTACAGTTATTTTATCTTTACTACTAACTTTATATCCTAATTCATTTATAATAACATCATTTACTTTTACTCTATTTGCTACAATTAATTCTTCTGCTTTTCTTCTTGAAGTAAAGCCAGAATTTGCTATAACTTTTTGTAATCGTTCCATTTACATCACCTAGTTAATTGTACCATAAAAACAATAAAAAAAGAAGAAACATTAACTATTAATATTAAATTTATTAATAATAAAGTTTTTTATTTTTTCTAAAAGACTTTGTTTTTCTTCTTTTAAATAAATTTTTTGTTGATGTATTAACTCATCATTCATATATACTAGAACTTTACCATATTCATTATTTTTTATCTTTTTATTAATTTTTGTTTTGATTTCAATATCATTATATTCTTTTTCATTTAAAGTTAAATAATATGAATTATTTATATAAATATTTTCTTTTATGTTATCTATAAAAAAATTGTTTTTATCTAAAATTAAATAATTTTTATATTCATTAAATATATTTTCATACTTTTCTTCATGATATTCATATAAATAAGAATTTTTATCAAATGTAACAATACAAATATTCATATTATCTTTTTCTGCTGATGATACTAATATTCTTCCAGCAGTTGGTGTATAACCTGTTTTACCACCATTAGCATATTTATACATAGACAATAATTTATTTTTATTACTCCATTCATATGACTTTAAATTACTCTCTGTAACATAGTTTTTTGTACCAACTATTTTTTTAAATAAATCATTCTTATAAGCATATGAATATAAAATTGCTAAATCATGTGCTGTTGAATAATTTTGTGTTTCTTCATCTAATCCATGAGGATTATTAAAAGTTGTATTTATCATACCTAATTCTTTTGCTTTTCTATTCATCATTTTTATAAAATTTTCTTCAGTATTACCTACAAATGTAGCTATAGTTATTGCTGCATCATTACCACTTCTAAGCATTAAGCCATATATTAAATCTAATAAAAGTATGCTCTCATTATGTTCAATATAAATGTTTGAACCATACATTGAAAGAACTTCATTACCTACAGTTACCACTTCTTCTAGTTTATTTGATTCAATTGCTAATATTGCTGTCATGATCTTC
>CAZAPU010000042.1:0-7128 GCA_964487215.1 uncultured Mycoplasma sp.
ATAAAAAAACCAAAAATTTGGTTTTTTATTTTATAACAATTTTTACAGTCTTGGTCTTTGGTGTATAAGATAATTTTAAATCTTCTCCTGTTACTTCTACATTTACAGTATGAGTACCAGCTCCTAATCCTTGTAAATCTACATATGCTGTAATCTTATCATTTGTTATATTTTTTATATTATTTGTTGTTCCTTTTACAATTACCGAAATATTACTATCTGAAGCAGTTGCTGCTTGAGCCACTAGTCCACTTCCTAAATTTTTTGTTTCAATTCTTACTCCATCTATAGTAGTTTCAGTAATATCAGTCAATGTAACTTTTACCACTACTGATGATACACTTATATCTCTAACTCCACTTGGTTTAGAAATATTAACATTGAATTCTGTATTCTTTGATAAATCTGCTACATTTATTTTTACTGGAATTGATACAATATTTTCTAAAGCAGTTGGATCTCCATAAATAGTTACTTTAGCAGTACTTAAGTTCATGCTTTCAATAGCTTTTCCAAAAACAACTTCTCCTTCAGGAACTACTTTCAATGGAACTTCTTTACTAGGTGAAGTTATTTCAATTGAAGCATCTACTGTAGCAGGTACAATTTCAACATCCATTTTTTCTCCATTAACATCATAAGCAACTAATGGTATATCTTTTAAAGTTGTAGTACCAGTACTAGGATTAACTATATTCCTTACATCTACTAATGCTTTTACAACAGCTACTTGTTCTAATTTATATTCTGCACCTTTAACATATACTTCTTCTCTACTAAAAGTAATATTAGAAAGATTATATTTTGAATCTAATTTATTTTCATATAATATTTCTTTTTCTATTCCTCTAGATTCAGATAATTTTTCATAAATTACAACTGTAGCTATTGATGGATCAAGTTTATACTCTACTGATGATACAGAACCACTGTATTTTAAATTAACTTCATGTGATCCTGCTTTTAAATCTCTTAAATCTACAACAACTTCATCACTTGGATATTGTTTTGCCAAATATAAATCTGCTCTTCTTCCAATTAGTGTTATATCAACTTGTTCTGGCAATCCTTCTATTACATATGCTTCTTCATTATATAGTGCTGTTACAGGTTGATTATATATTATATCTGCTGAATTATTTAATAATATTTCAGTTGTATTATCTACTATAAAGAATGCTGCAAAAGCTAATATTAATGAAAATACTATTAATACCATTTTATTATTTAGTAATCTATCAACTGGTTTATTATTAGTCTTTAATAAGTTAGATAATAATAACATAAGTTTACTTATTGGAGTAATTATTATTTTATCAATAAACTTATATATTGCTTCAAAGAATCTATAAATACCTCTTCCTATTTTCTTTAATAATTTAAAATTTTTCTTTTTAGGAGATGTTTTTTTATTCTTACTCATGATATACATCCTCCTCATTATATTCTTCATCAAAATTATCATGTTTTGGTCTCAATTCATCTATTAAAAGAATTCTTGTATCATCAATTGTTAGGTTGTAATATAATTCTCCTTTTACTGCTATAGATATTCTACCTGTTTCTTCTGAAACAACTATTGCTATAGCATCAGTCTCTTCTGCTATACCTAATGCTGCACGATGTCTTGTTCCTAATCTTTTATTAATCTTATTACTATTTGATGTTGGAAATACAGCACCAGCACAACTAATTTTATTTCCTTGAATAATTACACCACCATCATGCAATGGATTATTAGGAAAAAATATACTTATTAATAACTCACTAGATAAATCAGCATAAATATTAATTGATTTAGAAATGTAATCTTGTAAACTTACATCTCTTTCTAAAACGATTAATCCACCTATTCTTGCTTTTCTTAAATAATCAATTGTATTAATTATTTGATATACTAATTTTTCTCTTTCATCAACTGTTAATACTTTGTGTTGTCCTAAAAGTTGAGTTCTACCTAATTGTTCAAGAATACCTCTAATCTCTGGTTGAAAAATAATTATTAATGCTAAAGGTCCCCACATAATTACATATTCTAATAATAAACCAACTGTAATTAAATTTAACCAATCAGCCACTACTTTTAAAATAACTATTAAAAGTATTCCTTTAAATAACAATGATAATTTAACATTATTTTTAATATTTTTTAAAATTGTATAAAAAAGTGCCCATACTATTGCAATATCAACTACTTTTCTAACAATATCAATAACAGATTCAAAACTCATAAATACCTCCTCATGAATCACTAAAATATTATATCACTTATAAAATAATATGTAAAATTTTACCCCTTACTAGTATTTTAATTATATTATAAAATAATAAAAATTGTAAGACTAAAATATATGTTTTATAAAAAGGAATATAATAACAAAAAAACGACATATGTCGTTTCATTTTATTATTGGTGGAGAATAAGGGATTCGAACCCTTGACCTCCTGCGTGCAGGGCAGGCACTCTAGCCAGCTGAGCTAATTCCCCAGATGTCTAGTTAAAAACTAGACAATAAGAATTATAAATTATAAATTTTTAATTGTCAATAATTAAATACAATCTACATTAATTTTTACAAGTTTATTTTCTTTTAAGTAACTACTAGCTTGAACTATAGTTCTAATTGAATTTATTATTCTTCCTTCTTTGCCAATTACTCTTGGCATATCAGCATTATCAATAATTACTTGAATTAATATAGTATTTGGTTCATCTGTTTCAAACTCTTTTACTCCAACTGCTTCTTTATTTTCAACAATTGATAATATTAATTGTTCTGTTAACTCTAATAAGCTCATAATTATTTATTTCCTTTTTCTTCTTGGAATTTTTTCATAATACCAGCTTGTTTTAATAAACTTCTAGCAGTATCTGTTGGTTGTGCACCATTTTTTAACCATTTAATTGCTATTTCTTCATTTATTTGTACTTCTGCTGGTTCAACTAATGGATTATAAAATCCAACTAATTCAAGATATTCTCCACTTCTTGGCTTTCTTGAATCTGTTGCTACTATACGATAACTTGGTCTTTTCTTTGAACCCATTCTTGTTAATCTAATTTTTACAGCCATAATATATCTCCTTTCAAACTAGTAATAATATACACTATAATTATAGTATTGTCAACAAAAAAAGTTGACAAAATAAAAATAAAAGTTTTTCTTTTATTTTTATTTATCTTCGGTTAAAAAATCTTGATTAACAGAATTATCTATTTCTTCCATTATTTCAGTTTGTTCTTTTTCATCAATTATTTCATCCCATTCATCCTCATCTTCATCAACTGCAATTCTAACCTTTGTATCCCCAACAATTTCAACACCTAATTCCTTTTCAATGTCATATTCTATTTTACCATCCACTATATCTACTTTTATACAATTAGGTTGTTTTAGACTTCTAACAATAATTTCTTCATTGTCAGAAATATCAGATTCTCTTTTCTTATTTACATTAACTACTTCTTCATAAGAAATATTTTGTTTTGAAACAATAGTTTGAGTGTCATTATCATAAGCATACCAAACATTAACATCACATGTACCTTCTAATATAATTTTTTCATCTCTTCTATATCCCTTAAACTTATGATTTATTACCCAACAACCAAGTATAGTAGTAGGTGTTTCTTCAGGTATTAAAGTATAATTATTAGAAAAAGTCTTCTTTCCCTTACCAATAACTGATTTTGTTACAATTTCTCTATAACTTGCCACTATATCACCCCTCAATTTAATGTATGCAAAAATAGTTCATTTGTTGATAAAAAAAGAATTAACTATTCTTCATGGTTAACTCTTTCTAAATAATTTGTTATATTTTTTTCTAATGGATTTAGCAAAAATAATATTTATATTATCGTCTAATAAATATTTTTGTAACAGTATTGGAATATTTGTAATTAAATTAATATTTTTAGGTAATATTCCATATTTATTATAAAAATGTTCTAATTTTTTTAATACAATCCATAAATGTGCAATACTATCAATAGTCCAAATATATAATTCTTTATTTTTATCTACCAATGTTAATAATTTTTTTCTCGTTAATTTATTCCAACATATTGAATAAAAATCAAATTCTTTATTTTTTATATAAGCACTATCAATTTTTTCTTTTTGATTTCCAGTACAAAATGGCATAAAATCATCTAATATTCCCATTTTTATTTTGGTTTGTTTTCCAATTTCTAAAACTTTCTTTCCATCATAACTTTGAATAATAATATTTAATTCTTTCTTATATTTATTTATTAATTTTATTGTAGATTTCATGCATTCATCAGTTTGCTCTTTTAATTCTAATAAAATTTCACCTTTATATTTTTGCTGTGCTAAGTATTCAAACATATCATATGCTTTTGATATAATTGTATTTTGACTTAATTTATTATTTATTATTTTTCTAATAATTTTACCATCTGGTAATATATATGATCTCAACTTTAAGCCATTATAATACCAAGTAGCATCATGAATATACATTTCTTGTAATTCTCTATAAGAAAAATCTGAAATATTTTTATTTAATTTTTGTGGGTTTAAAGCTTTCATACTTCCTTCATGAATAATAATTAATTCCTTATCCTGAGTTAATCTAACATCGCATTCAAATCCCTTTATAAATTCTGAAGAATCTTTTTTTCTATTTATTAAATTCTTAACACTTTCAAGACTATTATCAACATAATTGTTTTTTTCTTCTTCATCTCCAATATTAATTCTATGAGCAATTAAATGTAATTTCGAAATATTTCTATTCATTTTTACCACCTTTTACATATTCACCATCTAAACTCCATGTTTTAACATCAGTTATTTTCACTTTAACAATTTTACCAATAAGATCCTTAGATCCTTTAAAATTAACTAACTTATTTGTTTCGGTATATCCCATAAGCAAACTTTTATTTTTTTCACTTAATCCTTCACAGAGAACCATTACTTCTCTATTTAACAATTTTTCATTATTATTTAATGCACTATTATTTATTATATCATTTAATTTTTGCAATCTTATTTGCTTTTCTTCTAAGGTGATTTCATCTTTCATATTATAAGCCGGAGTTCCCACTCTTTTCGAAAAAATAAATGTATATGCAAGATCATAATTACATTTTTTACATAAATCTATTGTATCATTAAATTGTTCTTCACTTTCGTTAGGAAAACCAACTATTATATCTGTAGTAATTGAAATATTAGGTATTTCATTTTTTAATTTATTAAATAATATTAAATAATCTTCTTTTGTATATCTTCTACCCATTAATTTTAATATTTCATTATTACCAGATTGTACTGGTAAATGAACATGATTCATAATATTAGGGTATTTTTTTATTACATTTATCATTTCATCTGTAAAATCCCAAGGATGACTAGTCATAAATCTGACTCTTTCAATACCAGTTAATGCTACATCTTCTAATAAATTGGCCATATTATAATTATTATTTAAATCTTTTCCATAAGCATTAACATTTTGTCCAAGTAAAGTAACTTCTTTATATCCTTCTTTTATAAGATTTTTAACTTCATCTAATATATCATCTTTATTTCTACTTCTTTGCTTTCCTCTTGTATAAGGTACAATGCAATAAGTACAGAACTTATCACAACCCAATTGAATATTAACAAATGCTTTGTATTTATTATTTCTTTCTACTGGAAGTCCTTCGACAATGTTTCCTTCTTTACTTTCTACATCAATAACTAATTTTTTTTCGTTTAATGAATTATATATTAATTCACATATCTTTTCAAAATTATGTGTACCAACAACAAAATTTATCCATTTATATTTATCTAGTATTTTATTACATACATGCTCCTCTTGAGACATGCAACCACAAACTCCTACAATAATATTTTTCCTTTTTTCTTTTAAGTTTTTTATTCTTCCTAACATACCAAATACTTTATTATTGGCATTTTCTCTTATAGAACATGTATTTAAAAGAATTAAATCAGCTTTGTTCATTTCATCTGTGCTAGTGTATCCCATTTGTTCTAACAATGCTTTTATATTTTCACTATCATGCTCATTCATTTGGCATCCATAAGTTTTAATAAAACATTTTTTATCTTTTACAATATTTTTATATTTATCATCAAAATTATAATAAATTGTATCTACACAATCTGTTGTTCTTTTTCTTGCCACTTTCATATCTGGTAAATTCATATCTATCACTTCCAGTTATAGATTATATACAAAAAAAAGAAATAAATCAATTATTTCTTTTAAGCATTTACTTCTTCAAGAGTACCATATATTAATATATCTAAAGATCTTAACTCATGATTAAATACTTCTTTTCTAATCTTTTCAATATTATTAGATATCATTTGAATTAATCTTTCAACTTTTGGCAATAATTCTTTTTCAGAAAGATTATCAATTATTACTTCTAAATTATTTACTTTAGAATAAACACCGTAATTATCACTTTTTATATAATTTTCATATAAATTTTTAAAAGATACTAAATCAATGTTATTAAATCTTTCATCTTCAAGGATTTTGATAGTTGTATATATGTAATTATTGTTAATAGATTTATCAAGTATTGTCTCCCCTTTTTTATTTCTAATATTTGGTATAAACTTATCATTCTTCAATAATTTTTCAATTATTTCCATAACATCTAAGTATTTTTTTGTCACAAGTATATGAGCAAAAGTATCACCATCATTATTTTGATAATTAATATTTAAACTTTTGTTCTTAATGTGTTTTTCTACTAAATCATACCAATTTTTCTTAAGCATATACATTAGAACATTGTCACCATTCTCATTTATTATGTTTATGCTTACTTTTTTTGTTGATAATAATTTATCTACTAATTCTTTATGATCTTCATTAATAAGATTAAATATCAGGGAGGGTTCTTCACCACAAGCCTCTATTGTAAGATCTTCATTATAAAACATAAATCTTTTCCACCTCTTCTTTAAGTGACAGTTATATATTTTACCAAAAGTGAAAAAAAATGTCAAATTTTAAGATTGTTTTTGGTAATGACTGTTATTTATATAGTGATTAAAAAAAGATTTTTTTATACAAAAAAAGAACGATTACTCGTTCTTTTAATTATTATTTTTCAATAGATGAAAC
>CAZAPU010000043.1:0-7082 GCA_964487215.1 uncultured Mycoplasma sp.
TTCTTCTGTTTCCTAAATGGTCAATTTCATCAAAATTTCCAACACCATCAAGTAAATTTAAATAATATGAACATGATGCATAAAAATCTGATATTGTAAGTCTTTTTGAATCAATAGTTTGATCATTTCCAAGAAGAACCATTTTTTCTTTTTTACTTCCAGGTTTATAAATACTAACAGCCTGTACTTTATTATAACTATCTAATTCTTCATTAACTTTTAATTCTTTTACTCCATAACCTGTTTCAAATATAGGCTTTAAAGTTTCAAGAACATCTTTAGTAACAAGAGTTCCTTTTTCTACTACCACTTTATCTTTAACTTTGATATCTTCTGCTAATACTTGATTAAATACTCTATCAAGAACATTTAATTTAATATTAAATTTATATCTTCCTACTTTAGCTAAATCATATCTAAATTCATCAAAAAATCTAGTAATAATTTGATTTTTAGAACTATCTAATGTTGCAGGTTCACCTGGTCTTAATTTTTCATAAATTTCAATTAATGCTTCATCAGTATTTCTTGTTGAATCTTTAGCAATAGTATTTTTAATCCATTCACTATCACCATATACTTTAATAATGTCTTCATCACTAGATAAACCAAAAGCTCTTAACATTGTTGTTAAAGGTACTTTTCTAGTACGATCTATTCTTACATATAAAATATCTCTAGCATCTGTTTCAAATTCTAACCATGTTCCACGAGTTGGTATAATTTGTGAAGTTATTAAAAGTCTACCATTTTTGTCTATTTCACGATTAAAATATACACTTGGAGACCTGATAAGTTGAGACACGATTACTCGTTCTGCTCCATTTATGACAAAAGTTCCACTATCTGTCATAAGTGGCATATCACCCAAGAATATTTCTTGTTCTTTTACTTCACCAGTTTCATTATTAAATAGCCTTACATCTACTTTTAATGGAGCTGCAAATGTTGCATATCTTTCTTTACACTCTTTAATAGAGTATCTTGGTTCATCAAAATGATAATCTCCAAACTCTAAAGATAATGTTCCAGCAAAGTTTTCAACGGGGAATAAATCTTTGAATACCTCTTCAATTCCTTTTTCTACAAACCAGTTGTATGATTTTTTTTGAATCTCTAGCAAATCCATTAAAGGATATGAATTTCTAATACCAGAGAAACTTCTTCTTTTACGGTGGTCACCACAATTAATTACTTTGTAAGCCACTATATTCACCCCTACTTTCAAATTTTTAAAAATTTTTTCTTTGTGTCCCAATGACACAATAGCCAACTTATATTATTAACATCTTTTTAGCAAATTGTCAATTAAAAATTGCATTTTATAACATAAAATCCTTTATTTTTTTCTAATATATTGACTTTTGCTATTTCTTTTAAATCTTCAATAGTACTTAAAGCACCTTGATCTTTGTTTATAACAAAATATAAAGTACCATTTTCTTTTAAATAATCTTTAGAATTAAAAAGTATTTCATACACAACTTTTTTTCCAGCTCTTATAGGCGGATTAGTAATTATATAATCATATTTTTCTTTTACATTTGAATAAATATTACTTTCAAAAACTTCAATATTATTTAAATCATTTTCTTTTATATTTCTTTTTGCTAAATGAATAGCTCTTCTATTAATATCAATCATATCTGTTTCAATATGAAAAAAAGAAGATAAAATGATTCCAATGCAACCATAACCACAACCAACATCAAGTACTTTTCCTTCAAGATTTTCTTTTAATAAAGTATCAATTAATGTTCTACTTCCAAAATCCAATCCTTTCTTTGAAAAAACACCTAAATCAGTATAAAAGTTAAAAGTTTTATCAGATACTTTTACCATTACTTTCTTTAATTTACTTTCTAAATTTTCATTAGTAAAATAATGACTCATTTTATATCCCCTTTAATACGATAAAAAGCCGAACAACATGTTAGGCTTTATTTTTTATCTAATTATTTTAATTCTACTTCAGCACCAGCTTCAACTAATTTAGCTTTAATTTCTTCAGCTTCTGCAGCAGGTATGTTTTCTTTAACTACACTACCAGCAGCATCAGCGATATCTTTTGCTTCTTTTAGTCCTAAGCCAGTTATTTCTCTAATAACTTTAATAACATTAATTTTTGCTGCTCCAGCATTAGCTAATACAACAGTTTTTGTTGAAGGTCCTTCTTCAGCTGCTCCTGCAACTGGTGCTGCTGCTACTGCAACTGCACTTGGATCAACACCAAATTCTTCTTTCATTGCATCAACTAATTCCTTTACTTCTAATAATGTCATTTCTTTTAATGAACTAATAAATTCATCCTTTGTTATTTTTGCCATAACTTTATTCCTCCTTATTTAATTTTAATTATTTTCTTTTTTTTGACTCAGTAGTCAAATATGGATCATGATCTTTATAATGATCAATTAGGTTACCATTTTTATCAATAACCCCTGTCTTGATTAAAGTATTATTTGCTTTTTCAGGTGTAATACTTCTTATACTTTCAAGATAGTTTCTCATCGTTTTTAAGTATTCTAATTTATCTTTTTGATCCAATCTCATATTAATTTTCCTTTTGTTCTGCTAAAAGATTTAGAGCAATACTTAAATCTTTTACTATTCCAATCATTCCACCGGCTAACATAGTATATAAGCCTTCTCTTGATGGAATCTTAGCAAATTCATCTAATTTTTCTTTATCTGTAATATTACCTTCAACAATTCCTGCTTTTAATTGTAAAGTCTTATGATTTTTTGCACAATCACTTAATATTTTAATTGCTGCAATATCATCACTAGAGAATACAATAGCAGTTGGTCCTTCAAGGTAATTATCAAGATCAATATTTAAATCTTTAAAAGCTAATTTTAATAATGTGTTTTTATAGATTTTATAATCTGATGCACTTTCCTTTAACTTAATTCTTAAATCTTTAGAATCGTTATCAGTAAGTCCACTATAATCAAACAATACTACTGTCTTAGAATTATCAATTTTATTTTTAATTTCATCAACAATTTCTTTTTTAGCTTCTAAAATTTTTACACTTGGCATAAGACACCTCCTTATAATATTTTTATTTATAAGTGCCTATAACATAAAAGTCTTTGGTAAGCAACTACACAAAGACTTTTATTTATTATTTAAATATTAGTCCTCGGTAGGATTTACAAAATTACCTACTGTCTTTGGCACCACAAATTTCTAAATTGTATTATATATTATTTTTTATTAATTGTCAAAACTATTTATATCTAATTTAATAGATGGACTCATAGTAGCTGATATTGCAACACCTTTTACATAAGTTCCTTTTACTGAACTTGGTTTTGCTCTTAAAATAGTTTTAACAAAACTTTCTAAATTTTCTAATAAATCTTTTTCAGAGAATGATACTTTTCCAACTACTCCATGGATATTTCCATAAGTATCTGTTCTATATTCAACTCTACCTGCTTTAGCATCTAATACTGCATTTTCAATATTAGTTGTTACTGTTCCAGTTTTTGGATTTGGCATTAAACCTTTTGGTCCAAGGATTTTACCTAATTTACCAAGAGCTGGCATCATATCAGGTGTAGCTATCATTACATCGAAATCAAACCAATTTTCTTTTTCAATCTTTGTTAATAAATCAGCATCTCCAACGAAATCTGCTCCAGCTTTTTCAGCTTGTTTTGCAAAATCTCCTTTAGCAATTACTAATACTTTACTTACTTTACCTGTTCCATGTGGTAAAACCAAAGCACCTCTTAATTGTTCTTCTGCTTTTTTAACATCAAGGTTTAAATTCATTGCAACTTCTACTGTAGCATCAAATTTAGTATTAGATATTTCTTTTACTAATTTAATTGCATCTTCTTTAGAATATAGTTTGTTCTTTTCAATCTTTTCTTTTAAAGATTTATAGTTCTTACCTCTATGTTTCATATTTTCCTCCTTATGTGGTATATCGGTCGAGGTTCAAAGCGGTAACCTTCCACACAATTTAACCTATTTTTTTATTTTATTCTTCTGTTTCTTTATTTTCTTCAGTTTCTTCTGTTTCTACTACTTCAGGAACTTCTGTTTCTTCAGCTTCTTTAGCTGCTTCTACTTCTGCTTCCATTTCAGCAAGTTCAGCTTCTCTTGCTGCCATTTCTTTTTCTTTTTCTGCTGCTTCAGCTGCTTGTTCTGCAAGTTCTTTATCGTTAACTCCCTTAACAGCAACTCCCATATTACGAGCAGTACCTTCAATAATACTCATAGCATGTTCAACATCATATGCATTTAAATCTGGTAATTTAATTCCTGCTATCTTTCTCAAATCATCTTTTGTAATAGTAGCTACTACTTGATTTGCACCTTTAGCAGATCCTTTGTTTATTTTTGCATATTTTTTAATTAAGAATCCAGCTGGTGGAGTTTTGATTACAAAATCAAATGAACGATCATCATAAATTGAGATTTCAACAGGTAAAATATCACCCATTTTATCTCTTGTTGCTTCATTATATTTTGTACAAAAATCACCTAAATTAATTCCTGCTGGTCCTAAAACAGTTCCAACTGGTGGAGCTGGTGTAGCTTTACCTGCAGCAATTTGTATTTTGATTTTCTTAACAACTTCTTTTGCCACGAAAAACACCTCCATTAAAATTTTTTATTGCTTTTCATGAGTGGTCATAATAGCAATCCGCTTTTCTTTTTTATTTCTTGCTTATGCCTCCCACTTAATATATATTTAAAAATATATAGTGCTTAAATAATAGCACCAAATATTAATAAATGCAAGTCTTTTATTTATATCTTATGCTTTTTCTATTTGAGATAGTTCTACTTCTACTGAAGTTTCTTGTCCAAATAAATCTAGCATAACAGTAAGCTTATTATTTGGAATATCCAATGTATCAACTTTACCTTCCATACCAGCAAATGGTCCAGCAATTACTTTTACTTGTTGTCCTTCTGCTAAGTCTGTAGATACTTCTAATCTGCTCATTCCCATACTATTTAATATTTTATCTACTTCATATGGTTGTAATGGTGTTGGTTTTGCGCCTTTACCACTTGAACCAATGAATCCAGTAACACCTGGAGTATTTCTAACAATAAACCAAGCTTCATCTGTCATTATCATTTCAACTAAAATATAACCAGGAAATAACTTCTTTAATCTTTCTTTGGTCACACCATCTTTTATTTCAACTTCGGTTTGTTCAGGTACAATTACTCTAAAAATATAATCTTCCATACCCATAGAACTAGTTCTCATTTCTAGTTTTTGTTTTACCTTTTTCTCATGTCCTGAATAAGTATTAACTACATACCATTTTTTATCCATTATCTTAACCATGCTTTCAAAAATGCCATTAACATACTAATAAGAGTAAAATATCCAGATAAAATAAGTACAAACCCTAAAGTTACTACTGTATATTTACCAATATATTTCTTATCAGGCCAATGAACTTTTTTCATTTCATTTTTTACATTTTTAAAAAATTCAATTATTTTTTTCATACAAAAGCACCCTTCCTTAAATTTTTCCAAATAAAAAACACCTTCATGTGCAATATAAATGTAACACATAAAAGTATTCTTGTCAAACATTTTTATACTGTTTCTAAATTTAATTTTTTTATTTTAACCTCATTTTTACCATTAATTATTTCTTCAATTAAAATACTTTCTAAATAATCAGAAATTACTTTATCTACTTTTCTAGCACCATACTTTTCATATTCACTAAGTTCTTTTATTCTATTTATAACATTTTTATTAATTGAAAACTTTATTTCTCTTTCTTTATAGTTTTTTCTTAAATTAATAATTTTTTTATTTATTATTTTATCAATTGTAGATTCATCTATTTTATTGAAAGATATTATATTGTTAATTCTATTAATAAATTGAATACCTAAAAAATTAATTAATTCTTCATTATTTTTTTCTTTCTTATTTGAATTAAATCCAATGTTTTTTATATTTACTCCTAGATTAGAAGTCATAATAATAATTGTGTTATCAAATCTAATAATATTACCCTTAGAATCTTTAGCAGATCCCTCATCTAATATTTGTAAAAATAAATCTATAACTGTCTTACTTGCTTTCTCTATTTCATCTAGCAAAATAACTGAATAGGGATTATCTTTTACTTGTTCGAAAACATTTTTATGATCAGAGTAGCCAACATATCCAGGAGGAGATCCAATTAATTTACTTATTGAATGATTTTCTTTATATTCGCTCATATCTAATCTAATAAAATTATCTTTACCATAATATAACTTTGCATATTCTTTAGCCAATAAAGTTTTACCTACACCAGTAGCACCAACAAATATAAATGAATATGGTAAATTATCTTTTTTATAACCATATCTTATTTTTTTAGTAATATTATATAATTTTTCTATTGCTTCATTTTGACCTATAACTATGTTTGATAAAGTTTCTTTGAAATTCTTTAAACTATCGCTTTTATTATTTTCAAACACTGGTATTTTTGATTTTGATTGTATTACTTCCTTTACTGCTTTTAAAGTTACATTTTTTAAACTATTTTCATTTATATTTCTTAATTCCATTCTTGTTATTTTATTTTCTAAATCTTGTTCTTTTTGTTTTAATACTACTGCATCATTAAAATTATTATTAATAATAGAATTGTTTTTTAATTTTCTTATAGCTACTATTTCATCATTTAATTCATCTAATTTTTTATTTTTCTTGTCAATTGTGATTGCTACTTTTGAACAAACTTCATCTAAAATATCTATAGCCTTGTCTGGCATTTTTCTATCATATATATATTTATTGGATAATTCTACAATTGAGTTAATAATACTATCACTAACTCTTACTTTATGATATCCTTCATAAATTGGGGTTAGCTTTTTTAATATATCTTTTACCACCTCAATGGAAGGCTCTTTTATCTCAATTGTTTGGAATCTTCTTTCTAATGCTTTATCTTTAGCAATAAACTGCTTGTATTCCTCTGTTGTTGTAGCACCAATTATTTTTATTTTTCCTCTAGCCAATGCTGGTTTTAAAATATTTGAAGCATCAATAGCACCTTCTGCACCACCTGCTCCAACAAGAG
>CAZAPU010000044.1:0-7080 GCA_964487215.1 uncultured Mycoplasma sp.
ATAATCTTTGGAGCAGTTATCAATGAAAACTTAAATGATGAAGTTATTGTAACTATAATTGCTACTGGTTTTGATAAAAAAATTAATGCAAAACCATTATATAGTCAAGTTCAATCAGGTAGAAAAACACCAGAAGTTGAGATTAGAGAAGAAGATGAAGAGGAAGATGATTCTGGATCTAGTTTTGAACCAACAGAGATTGATATTCCAAGTTTCTTAAAGAATAATAAATTTTAACAAACCTTATGGTTTGTTTTTATTTGCAAATTTATGAAAAATAGTATATAATTTTAGTGCAGGTGACAAAAGATGTATGAACAAGAATTCATAAATATAATTGATAAAATAATAAATAATAGAAAATTTAAAAAATTAAAATCTGTACAACACCATTATGTAACTAATAGATATGATCATAATCTTAGTGTCGCATATAAAGTATACAAATTAACAAAATTTTTAAATTTAGACTATGTTAATATTACAAGAGCTGCTGTTATGCATGACTTTTATTTTGATGATGATTTTACAAGTTCAAGAAAAAGTTTATTTAATCATCCTAAAAAATCACTACAAAATGCAAAAAAAATAACAACTTTAAATGTTGTACAAGAAAATATAATAATTTCTCATATGTTTCCCATTGGAGGTAAACCACCTAAGTATAAAGAAAGTATTATTGTTGATTTTCTAGATGATGTTGTTTCAATAAAGGAAATTAGTTTAGGTAATTTGAAATATATTAATACAGCATTATTATTTCTGTTAATACTTGCATTTAACTATTTTAAATAGTTCTTTTTTTGTCCTCGTAGCTCATCAGGATAGAGCAAGAGTTTCCTAAACTCTAGGTGGTAGGTTCGAGTCCTATCGAGGACACCATATAAAAATTACTTACTTATGTAAGTTTTTATTATTTTTGAAATTTGACATTAATTGTTGCATATGATATAATGTAAATGTTCTGAAGGAATTAAATGACACACATAGTTTTATAAATTATGTCCGTTGTAATTTATGAATATGTGGTTTTTTATTTTTAGGAATAATTTATGTAGGAGGTACCAAATGAATCAAGGTACAGTAAAATGGTTTAACTCAGAAAAAGGATTTGGATTTATTTCAAACGACAATGGTGGAGAAGATGTATTTGTACATTTTTCTGCAATTGAAGGTGATGGATACAAGACACTTCAAGAAGGTCAAAAAGTAACTTTTGATACTGAAGCTGACCCAAAAAACAGTAATAAACTAAGAGCTGTTAATGTCCGTGTAGCTTAATTAAACTATTAACTAAAAATAATCTATTTATATAGGTTATTTTTTTGCAATTTTTTTAATATAATGATATGATTAAAATACAATAAATAATGAGAGGAAGTATATTTATGCGAATAGGTTTATTTACAGATGTTTATTTACCTTCGGTAAGTGGAGTAGTAGTGGCTGTAGAAACATTAAAAAAGGTATTAGAGAAGAAGGGACATAAAGTATTCATAATAACAATGAATAATAATCCTAAAAGTCATAGATATATTAGAAAAAATAATTGTTTAATGATTCCAGGATTACCACTTGGATTATATGATTATTCTTTAAGAATAACTTATCCATTAAAAGCTGTAAAAATGGTAAAAGATTTAGATTTAGATATTATTCATTCTCATACAGAATTTGGTATGGGAACATTTGCAAAATCAATGGCAAAAAAATTGGAAATACCTCAAATACATACATATCATACAATGTATCAGGATTCATTAGATTATATTACAAAAGGTTTATTTCCTAAAGCAAGTGCTAATGCATTAAAATTATATATGAAAGGTTTCTTTCATAGCACAGTGAAAGAAATAATTGTTCCTACTAAAAAAACAAAAGATTTTTTGCAAAAATCTTATGGTATAAAGACTAATATAAATATTATCCCTAATGGAATTGATATAGAAAGATTTTATAAAGAAAAATGTGATTCAATTGAAATAGAAAAAATAAGAAAAAATTTAAAACTAGATAAAAAAGATTTTGTTATTTTATGGGTTGGTAGATTAGGATATGAAAAAAGAATAGATTTTTTAATTGAAAGACAAGCAGAATTAGTAAAAAATAATAAAAATTGTAAATTAGTAATAATAGGTGGGGGACCAGAAGAAGATAATTTAAGGGCTTTGGTTCAAGAATTAAATTTGGATAATAATGTTATTTTTGGTGGTAAAATTCCATATGATAAAATTAATAATTATTATCAAGTTGCTTCAATTGTAGCAACAGCTTCATTTTATGAAACTCAAGGTCTTACAATAGTAGAAGCTTTAGCAGCATCAAAACCAGTAATTGCAAGTGCTGATGAGGTATTTAAATCTGTAATAATTAATGATAATAATGGATATATTTTTAATAGTAAAAGAGATTATTGTAGAAGAGTACAAGAATTAATAAATAATAATAAAAAACTAGAACTACTAAGTTCTAAGGCAAGAGAGTCCGCTGAGGAATATTCATTAGAAATATTTGTAAAAAAAATACTTAATTTATATGAAGGTGCATTAAAAGAGGAAACTAGAGATTAAAACAATAATAATACCAATAATAATAGATATTAAAGAATATTTGTAATTTTTATATTTTAAAGAAGTAGGTAATAATTCAAATAGTGAGATATAAATCATTATTCCTGAAATAATAGCAAATAGTATTCCTAAAGTAATTTTATTAATAAAAGGGCTTAAAATAAAATATGCAATGATTGCTCCTAATGGTTCAGACATTCCGGATATTAAGGTATATAAAATTGCCTTTTTTTTATTATTTGTTGCATAATAAATAGGAAGAGAAATACTAATACCTTCAGGAATATTATGTAATGTTATTGCAATTGCTAAAGTAATGCCTAATTTTATATCATTAGTAGTAGCAATAAAAGTAGCCATACCTTCAGGAATATTATGTAAAATTATTGCTATCATCGATATAATACCTATTTTATATAATTTATTACTTTCTTGTTTTTCAGGAACAATTCTTTCTATTAGAAATGAAATACTTAAACCAATAATTATAAATAATATAATTGTTAATATTGACCAAATTGGTGTAAAGTTTTTTGTTAATAATTTATAACTTTCAGGTATTAGATCAAAAATAGAAATAAAAAACATAATAGAGGATGCAAATGCTAAAGAACTTATAATAAATTTATCCTTCTTTTTTGATATGAAAATAATAATTGCTCCTAATAGTGTTGATAATCCTGCTAAAAAAGATAAAATAAATCCCATTTTAAATTCCATTGTATTCACCAATATAATTGTATTTTTAATTCTAAAAAAAAATCACTTTATTCAAGTGATATTTTTTGCTCTTTTTTTGAAATGAGATAACTTATGAAGAATGATATAATAGCAAGGATTATTCCATAAATTGTATCTCTATTAAGTACGAATGGTAATTTAATTAAGGCTGGTACAGTAGCTACTACGAAACCTAATATACCAAAGTAAGTATAACCGTGATAATTTTTTAATAAATTACTTAATATTTTTGATAAAACAAAAGTTCCAATTGCAACTCCAATAATTATAGGAAATAATAATTCAAGGTTTAAATCATTTATCGCTCCTAGAAAAGTTTCATATAAACCAATCATTGTTAATAATACAGTATTTGATATACCTGGTACTACTGTAGCAAAAGCAATAACTAAACCAATTAAAATTGATGTTATAAAATTTACTTCTATATTAATTATTGTAGTGTTTTTTACAAATAATAAAAGCAATCCTATAGCAAATGTAATAAAAAAAGGAATTAAATATGATTCTTTAAATTTATCTTTTTTTGCTTTTTTAAATAAACTAGGTATAGTACCTGCTAATAATCCAAGAAACACAAACATAGTAATAACTTCATATTTATTTATACAATATTCAATAATATTACTAAATGAAAATATACCAATAATAACACCAACACCAATAGGTAATAAGAATAAGAAATTCTTTTTAAAATTCTTAAAGATGTTACTTATTGCTTCAATACATTTTTCATATAAATCAAATATTATTAATAAAGCACTACCACTAACTCCAGGAATAATATTTCCAATACCTGCAATTATTCCTTTAAAAAAATTATTTATACTATTTTTCATAAATCCTCCATTATTTTTATTCATAATACTATAATTATACTATAATAATAAAAAATATGGTAGACAATAAAAACACAATTAATTAATTTGTGTTTTTATCTATTTTATCAATAACTATATAAAACAAATAAGATAGTATTCCTAGAATAAAGATAGAAGTAATAACAAGGTTCAAATTAAATGTTTGTGAACCATATGTAATTAAATATCCAAGACCTTTTTTTGATATTAAGAGTTCTCCCATAATTATTCCAATAAATGATAAGGATACATTAACTTTTAAAGAATTAACTAAACTAGGAATATTTCCTCTAAAAATTAAATCCTTAAATATTTGAAATTTTGTTGCTTTAAAAGATTTAAATAAAAATATTTTATATGGATCAGTTGTAATAAAAGCATTGTACATATTAATTATAGTAGTAAAAACACAAATAAGTATTGCCATTAGTATAATAGATTTGGTATTGGCACCAATCCAGACAATTATTAAAGGACCTAATGCTACTTTTGGTAAAGAATTTAATATTGTTAAATAAGGATCAAATATTTTATAAATAGTATTACTAGACCAAAAGATACTAGCTATTATTAAACCAAGTATAGTTGATAAAGAAAAACTAATTGTAGTTTCATACAAGGTTACAAATATGTGACTTATTAAATCATAATTATTCCATAAATCAATAATTGTTGAATATATTTTTGAAGGTGAAGAAAATAAGAAAGTATTTATTAAATTATTCTTTGCAAGTAATTCCCAAATAAATAGAAGAAAAATAATAATAAAGATTTTAAAGAAAGAAATAATTATTTTTTCTTTTTTTAATTTTTTTAAATAAGTATTATGTTCTTTAGACATTGTTATCAATTTCTTTCCATATTAAATCATAGTATTTAACAAAATTTTTATCTTTTCTATTTTCAATTGGATTTTGCTTATTTTCTAGTTTTATTTCATAAATATTTTTAATAATAGCAGGTCTTTTTGAAAGAACAATTATTCTATCAGACATAGATATTGCTTCAGCTATATCATGAGTTACCATAATAACAGTTTTTTTTTCTTTTTTTATTATATTATACAAATCATTTGAAAGTGTTAATCTAGTTTGATAATCTAATGAAGAAAAAGGTTCATCTAATAATAATATGTCAGGGTTTATAGCAAGAGTTCTTATTAATGCAACTCTTTGCCTCATACCTCCTGATAAGGTATTAGGAAATTTGTAAATAAATTCCTCTAAACCATAATTTTTTAATAGATTAAGTACTTTTTCTTTAGTTTCTTTATTTATTTTTTTTTGAATTTTAAGACCTAATAAACAATTATCTAAAACAGTTTTCCATTCTAATAAAGCATCTTTTTGTAACATATAACCAATAATAGGTTTTTCATTTTTAAATTTTATCGTACCATCAGATTTATTAATTAAATTTGCAATAATTCCTAAAATAGTAGACTTTCCACAACCTGATGGTCCTACAATTGATATATATTCTTGATCTTTTATATTAAAACTAACATCTTCAATAGAAATAATTTCTCCATCTTTTTGATGATATATTTTTTTTAAATCTTTTATTTCTAAGGCATTGTTTTCCATAACAAAATTGCCTCACTTTCTTTACATTTTATTATATTCTTATATGTTTTTTCTGTTATGGTTAATAACCTATAAAAATAATGAAAACTAATTAAAAAAATAAAAGCAATGCTTTTATTTTTTTATATAAACTAAATCTTCATAATTAGTTCTTTTTTCTTTATCTAATTGTCCTGCTTCAATAATTATATCTTGTAAATGATCAAAACTTTCTTTAGTAAAAGTTGTAGTATTAGGCCAAGTATCATTATCAATATATCTTTGAATAGCTTTTTCTAAATCATTTAAAGATGTATCTGGAAATTGATTTAATACAACTTCTGCTACTTCTTTTGCACTATGATTATGAACAAAATCAATTCCTTTTTGGATAGCTTTAGTAAATTTTTCAATAATTTCTGGATTTTCTTCAATATAACTAGTTCTTGCATTATAAGCAGTATATGGAACAATTCCACCTAATTCACCAAGTGAAGCTACAATATACCCATATCCTTCGTTAGCAATTTTTGTTGCTTGTGGTTCAAAAAGAGCAACAAAATCTCCTGTACCTCCAATAAAAGCACTAGCCATTGAAGCGAAAGCAATACTAGTATCAATTGTTAAATCACTTTGTGGATTAATACCATTTTCTTTTAAACTCCATTCTAATGTCATTTCTGGCATACCACCAATTCTACCACCAATTACATATTTGTCTTTTAAGCTATCTAATGTAAAATTTTCAATATTTTCTCTAGCCACAATAAAAGATCCATCTTTTTGAGTTAATTGTGCAAATGTTTTTACATAATCTTTTTCACCACTGTTAAAGACATATATTGTTGCTTCACTACCAGAAAAACCGATATTAACATCACCTGATAATACAGAAGCCATAACATTGTCAGCACCAGGTGTTAAAATTAGTTCAATATCTAATCCTTGTTCTTCAAAATAACCATTTTCTATAGCAACATATTGAGGAGCATAAAAAACACTATGAGTTACTTCTGCAACTTTTACTTTTGTTAAGTTTTTATTTTCTTCTTTGTTATTTAAAAATGTAAAAATTCCAAATATACAAATTGCTATTAAAAATAAAATTAAACTTAAATATTTTTTCAATTGAAATTCCCCCTTCGATAATTTATTATATTCATTTATAAAAATATCTTTACTTATTATTTTTTCATTGTAAAAATATAATATTTTTGGTAAACTAAAAGTATAAGAATAGGAGTGTGTTTATTATGGAAAATAAAAAGACGACAATATTAACAATAGTTGGAGTATTAGTAATGATAGTAATGGTAACAGGAATATCATTTGCACTATATACAT
>CAZAPU010000045.1:0-6732 GCA_964487215.1 uncultured Mycoplasma sp.
GGCTTTAATTGTTATACATTTGTTACACTTTGACCATTCACACCACCTGCATTTATATGATTAGATACTATTATTACATCACTGCCATTTCCATATGGTTGTAGCATTCTTTCTATTCTATTTGTTCTATCCAAAGTTTCATCGGTTGCTCTTGTTAATGTAACAGGTATTCCAAGTTCTTTGAATCTATCATACATATACAATGAATTATTTAAATTGTAATCTTTTTCTACAATTCCATTTCCAACAGCACCGGAATCTTCTCCTCCGTGTCCCGCATCTACAACTATGCCTTTTATTTTTCTGAAATTCATGTTTATCACCTATATTAATATATGAAAATAAAGTCTATTTGTGTCTTTAATATTTAAAAGTAAAAGAAAAAATAAAAAACTCTTAAAAGAGTTTTTATATAAGCTATTCTTTAATTGCTGATTTATTCTTTTTACCAATATTTAATATTAAATTAAGAATAATACCAAATATTGCTGCTCCTGCCACACATGGAACATTTAATCCAAAGAATGGAATATTACCACCAAATGCATATTGTCCACCTATTCCAATAACCATCATTGTGGCTATTACTGCAATATTTTTTGAATCAAACATATCAACTTTTTTATCTATCATAATTGCTAATCCTTGTGCTGCAATTGCACCAAATAAATATATTTCTAACCCACCAATTACTGCTAAAGGTATTCCATATATTAGTTTAATAAATGGAGTAAAACATGATATTATCATTGCAATTATACCAGCTGTTATTAATACTGGAACTGAAAATACTTTTGTAATTGCCATAGTGCTTATATTTTCGCCATAATTTGTTCCAGCCGGACCTCCAACAAATCCTGATATCATATCACATAAACCATCACCAATTAAATTTTTTGAAAGCAATTTACTTAAGTTATATTTTTTCTTACTTTTCTTCTTTTTCGCTAAATCATTAACACATATATCAAGTTGATAAATATGTGCAGTTGATTCAGGAATTGTAGCAATTGCAATTGGCATTATAGCAATAATTGCTGCCCATGACCATTTTGGTAAACTAAAGGCTGGAATAGAAATAATATTATTTGTTGATGACCATAATGCTGCTGTAATTGCTTCTGATGGAACAGTTCTAAATAAGTTTATATCACCTACTCCATATAATACTCCTGCAACTAAACATCCTGTAAGAGCACCAAGTAACAATGGCAATTGTCCTAGAAATCCTTTTAAATATCTTGAATATAAGATTGTTGATAACAAAGTAACTAATGATACTACCCACACCCAATTACTTCCAAAAACACCACCAGTAGTTAAATTAGGAGCAGCATCTGCTAAAGCATTTCCAGCTAATGTTAATCCAATAATTATTGCAGTAGAACCAGTTATTGTAGCTGGTAATATTTTTTCTACTGAATTTTTACCAAAATATTTTACCAATAATCCTGCTATTATTGAAATAAGACCAGATGCAATAATACCACATTGTGCATAACTAATTAATTCAGTTGGTAAAATACCTGTAGCATTAAATGCTGCTAATTGTTCTACAGTACCTTCAGCTAAAACCATACTAGATATTGCAGTTAAATATGCAAAACTAGAACCATAATATAGTGGTATTTTCTTTCCAGTTATAAGAATGAAACATATTGTAGCAAGACCACTAGCAAATATTGTTGTTGATATTTGAAATCCGGTTATAAGGGCAACAGTAACTGTTGCAGGAAACATTACTATTACTTGCTGTATTGCATATAACAACAACCTCCAAAAAGTTGGTTTTTCATCAGGAAGATAACCAACAACTTCCTCCTCTTTTCTTCTTTTTTTCATAAAACTCCTTTCTTTCCTAAAAAAAAACACCAAAACTAAAGTTTTGATGTTTCTTCCAATATTAATAATGAAAATAATGAACCCTGTACTTCAAAATTGAATAAAAAATTCTTTTTTAATACTCGATTCATATTATCACCGTTATTAATGGTATCATACAAATTTTCCATTTGCAAGAAAAATTTATTAAATTTTTACAATTACTTTTTTATTTATAAAATGAATACTTTCCAATAATAGGTAATTCTTTTTGTTTATTATTTAATACATTAGTAATTCCTATTACCATGAAATATATTACTATTCCTACAATTGATAATTTTAGTACAGTAGAAATTAATGAACCAAATATTGATAAAGTATAAATACCTGTAGGTTGAGTATTATAATATATTTCTTCTCTAAAAATTAATCCTACAAAGAATGTATTTATTATACTTGAAAAGAAAGATAATAATAATTCCACAATTGATAATATAATTCCTTGTCCAACATGAAATTTTAAATCTTTTTCATCTTTTTCAGGTACTAATAAACCTATTAACCATAAAATTCCTATATATGATAAAATTTTATATGCTTTTATATTTTCTATTTTTTGTTTTTCTTCTGCAGTTAATTTCTTTTCTTTTGGTTTTGCTTTAGTTGTCTTTTTCGTTGTTTCTTTCTTTGTTGCATTTTTTTTAATTGTTTTTTCAGCCATATCTATTCCTCCCAATAATAATATTTTATAATATTTCTATTTCTTTATCAACAAATATAATTAATTAGACTTTTCTAAAGCAATCTTTTTTGTCATTGTTTCATTATTTCTAATAAATGTAATACTTATTTGTTCTCCTACTGCATATTTATATAATTCATATCTTAAGTAGGCAGATGATGATATAGTTTTATTATTAATTTTTGTAATTATATCTCCCTTTTCTAAAACACCTTCTGCAGATGAACCTTCTACTACATTAATAATTACTACACCACTTGTTATATCATTTGGAACTGATATATTGGATCTATATAATGCTGTAGTATCAGTAACATTAGCCATATTTATACCAAGGAAAGGTCTTTCTATTTTTTCACCCTTTTCTATGGTATCTATATTACTCATTACATCTTCAATAGCTATAGAAAAACCCATACCTTCTATTTTTTCTTGTACTAACTTTAATGAATTCATTCCAATAACTTGACCATTAATATTAACTAATGGACCTCCACTATTACCAGGATTCATGGCAGCATCTGTTTGTATAACATTCATAATATATTCAACATTGTTAGCAGTTACACTAACTAATCTATCTTTTCCAGATAAAATTCCTTTAGTAACAGTTCCCATATATTGAATATCAACTGGACTACCAATTGTAAATACTGTATCACCAAGTTTAGTATTTTTACTATTACCAATCTCTGCTACTTTTAATACTTTATCTTTTGGAATAGTTAATACCGCAATATCCAAATAATTATCTCCACCAATATAAGTAGCTGTTATTTCCTCTTCATTTGATAAAACAACTTTTAAAGAAGTATTTCCATCAATAACATGATAATTTGTTAATATATATCCATAATTACTATCAATCTTATAAACAAATCCAGTACCTGATGCGGATAATTTATTATTATTATAGTTTTTTATTAACACAACTGCATCATATATTTTATCAACTGCATCACTAATACTATTTTCAGTAATACTTATTTTATTTTCACACTGTGTATAACAAGTACCATTGCTATTACTACCATTAGGAAATAAAGATATTAAATTATCTCTAAAAAAATATATAATTGCAACTGTAATAATAATTCCTAAAAATAAAAATATAAAATTTGTAATTGTGCTTCTTTTATCTTTCATTTTCATTTATATTATCTCCTTATTTTCAATAATATCTTTCCAATTTTCTGGGAAACCCATTCTATCTAATATTTTTGTCATAGGAATAGTCTTTAAGTTATATTCAAGATTATCTAAAATTGCACTAATTTCTAATACTAATTTTTTTAACTCATCTGGTTTTAACATACACTTAAATATAATTATTAAGGAAAATAAATCATTTTTCCCATAAATATATTCATTATTCATTATAGGTATATTTAATATTCTATGATATCTATTATCATTGATATGCATTTGAGTTCTATTATCATATACTATATCTTCGTGGGCACATAAATTACGATAATTTGATAATTCTTTTAAATAGTCAATAAAATCTTCTAATCCCAAATCATAAATATCAATAATATCATATTGATCTTCTTTTTTTAGTATTGTAAAAAGTTCAGAAATTATTCCAAACGATAATACTTTAACTGAAACCCATAATGGAATATAACCATATTTATTGGCATAATGCATCGTTGCCGAATGATTAAAAGCATTATTTCTTATTTGCCTTTTCATCTTTGACAAAAGATCATTTACTTGTCTCTTTTTTTCAGGAGAATTATTAAAATTCTTAATATCTAAATAATCTTTTTCTTTAAAACCATATTTTTTACTTAATTGATAAGAAAATATAGATTTTATATTATTTTCTATTATTAAAATATTTTTAAATATTACATTCCTTAAATTTCTATCAAAAAGGAACAAACTATAAAGTTCTTCAAAAGTAGTACCTTTTATATATAAACTATTATCTTTAGATTGTAAAAAAGGATAACGATAACCATGAATAAAAAAATAATTTTCTCTAAGCAAAACATCTTTTGTATAATCTTCATTTCTTATTATCAAGCCTTTTTGCTTAAAAATTTCTATTTGTTCATCTAAAGTTTTAAACACTTTCTTAGCATTAGCCATATCTTATCCCATTCCTATTCTTATAAAAAGTATAACATATTTTTATGTAAAAATATATGTTATATTGTAAAAAAAATAATACTTAATAGTATTATTTTTCAACTTTAATTTCTTTTTCTGCAACTGCCTTTGGTTTTTTTATCTTGTTATAAAAATTAACAAGAGTCATTCGTTGATATGGTATCAAGTAAACTAATACTATTCCAAAAGTAAGTGATGCTAATAAATACCAACCTATAAATGACAATTCTAGAACAAATAATTCCCATTTATGACCATCCATAATTCTTTTACTTTCTTCTATTGCTTCACTAGCAGTCATATCTGGATTTTCTGCTAAAATATATAAACTCATTGAATATGATAGTCCTTTTATTATTCCAGGTATTACAAATAATAAAGACCATAAGAATGTATAAACATACACTAATACAAATAATATTATTGATCTTTCAAAACCTTTATCTTTAAATCCTTCAAATACTTTTTCTACTTCTGGTTTTTTACCTTTTGCTAAATTTTGAAAAATCATTACTAGAGACAAAGACAAAGGTGGGGTTAATATAAATGCTCCTAATACAACAGATGTTCCAATTGCAATTAAAACTGATATTATTAAACAACATAAAAATAAAATTCCTATATTCCCATCAATTTGTTTCTTAGCTAAATTCTTTAGTTCCTCTCTATTTATCATAATTTTCATTCCTTTCTACAACAAATTATACCATAAAATAAAAAGATACAAAAGTATCTTTTATCTCTTACTAAATTGTGGTGCTCTTCTAGCTTTCTTTAATCCTGGTTTCTTTCTTTCTTTTTCTCTAGAATCACGAGTAACCATTCCATTAAGTTTTAATATTTTTCTAAAACTTTCAGCTTCACTTGGATTTACAACATCATATTCTAATAATGCTCTAGTAATTCCTAAACGAATAGCTCCAGCTTGTCCAGAAAAACCTCCACCTTTTACATCAGCAATAACATCAAATTGGTCTTTTGTATTAGTTAATACTAATGGTTGAGTTAAATCCATAACTAATAGTTCAAATGGAAAATACTCTAAAACAGCTTTACCATTAACAGTAATATTACCTTTTCCAGGTATTAATTTTACTTTTGCAACTGCAGATTTTCTACTACCAGTTCCATAATAAAATTCTTGTTCTTTTTTCTTTGCCATAAACTCACCTATTTAACTTCCATAACAATTGGCTTTTGAGCCATATGTGGATGTTCTTCTCCTTCATATACAAATAATTTTTTATACATAGCTCTTCCAAGTCTACCATTTGGTAGCATACCTTTAACAGCTCTTTCTACCATTTCAATTGGATATTTTTCAATCATTTCAGAAGCTTTACGAACTCTAAGTCCTCCAGTATAACCTGAATGATTATAGTATAATTTCTTATTTAATTTGTCTCCAGTAAGTTTAACCTTACTAGCATTAATTACTATTACATAATCTCCACAATCAATATGTGGTGTATAAGTTGCTTTATGTTTTCCTCTAAGAATTGTAGCAACTTTAGTAGATAATCTTCCTAATGGTATATCTGTTGCATCAAACACATACCATTTACGATCTACTGTTTCTTTTTTTTGCATATAACTTTTCATATTTTTAATTTCCTTTCTATGATCTTAATTAAATTAACTTTCCCAGGGTTAATTTAACATATAATCAGAAAAATGTACCGATTAGAATTATACTAAAATAATATGTAAAAGTCAATTAAAATAAACAAAATAACACAATTTATATGTATATTTAAAGAAAATAATAAAAAAATGTACTATAAAATACATTTTTTATTATATTACTCATAATAGTTTAGTTTTAATCATTATCAACTACTAAAATTGATGTTGTAGACGTGGTTGCATTAACGGCTCCATTAGCTGCTATAAAAGCATGTCCACCACTACCATATGAATTAGCATAAGAAGCTCCTCTAGTTATCCATAATCCTGCAGTAGAATAAGTCATCGTTATAGAACCATAATACCAAGTTTTCGTACTTATATTAGCAACTTCTTTAGTGCAATCTCCAAGTTTTCCT
>CAZAPU010000046.1:0-6603 GCA_964487215.1 uncultured Mycoplasma sp.
GTAAAAAGTGGTAAAGTAGTAAAAGCTGTTATAGTTAGAACAGTTCAAGGTGTTAAAAGAGATGATGGTAGTTACATTAAATTTGATGATAATGCATGTGTAATAATTAAGGATGATAAATCACCAGTTGGTACTCGTGTATTTGGACCAGTTGCAAGAGAACTTAGAGATAGAGATTATATGAAAATTGTATCTTTAGCTAAGGAAGTTTTATAGGAGGTACTTATGAAATTAAAAGTTGGAGATAAAGTAAAAGTTATGGTTGGTAAAGATAAGGGCAAAGAAGGAAAAATAACACATACCTTTAAGAATGAAAATAAAGTAGTTGTTGAGGGAATAAATATGATTAAAAAACATCTTAAACCTAATAATGCTAATCAAAATGGTGGAATAATCGATAGAGAAGCAAAAATTGATGCTTCAAATGTAATGAGAATTGATTCAAAAACAAATAATGTAACTAGAAAAGCTGAAAAGAATGTAAAAAAAGAAACTAAAAAAGTAGTTAAAAAAGAAGAAAAAACTGAAAAAGTAAAAACTGTTAGAAAAACAAAATCTAACAAAAAAGAAAATTAGGAAGTGAGGGATTATTATGAATCGCTTAAGAGAAAAATATAAAAAAGAAATAGTTCCTAATATGCAAAAGAAATTTAATTATAAAACAGTAATGCAAGTTCCAAGATTAGAAAAAATAGTTATTAATATTGGAGCAGGAGATGCATCTCATAATTCAAAATTATTAGAAGCAGCATGTGATGATTTAATGAACATTACAGGACAAAAACCTGTAATTACTAAAGCAAAAAAATCAATAGCTGGTTTTAAACTTCGTGAGGGACAAGCAATTGGATGTAAAGTAACTTTAAGAGGAGAAAATATGTACAACTTCTTAGATAAGTTAGTAAACATCTCACTTCCTCGTGTAAGAGATTTCAGAGGATTATCATCAAGAGCATTTGATGGTAGAGGAAATTATACAATTGGTATTAAAGAACAATTAATTTTCCCTGAAATTGAATTTGATAATGTAGTAAAAGTAAGAGGTATGGATATTGTTTTGGTTACAACAGCAAAATCTAATGAAGAAGCTCATGTTTTATTAGAAGAATTAGGAATTCCTTTTAGGAAATAATTAGGAGGATAATTATTATGGCAAAAACAAGTATGGTCGTTAAAGCAAGTAGACCACAAAAATTTAAAGTTAGAGAATATACTCGTTGTAACAGATGTGGAAGACCACATGGAGTATTAAGAAAATATGGAGTTTGTCGTATTTGCTTTAGAGAATTAGCAAGTAAGGGACAAATACCAGGAATGAAAAAATCAAGTTGGTAGGACTTGAAGGGAGGAATTAAATATGGTAGTAGTTGATCCAATCGCAGATATGCTTACAAGAATTCGTAATGCAAATCAAATGAAATATAGAGAAGTATCTATGCCTACTAGTAAAGTAAAAACTGAAATTGCTAAAATTTTAAAAGATGAAGGTTTTATTGAAGATTATAAAATTGATGATAATAAACCTCAAGCTAATTTAACATTATTCTTAAAATATAATAAAAAAGAAAGGATAATAACAGGCCTTAAGAGAATTTCTAAACCAGGTTTAAGAGTTTATGCTGAAGCTAATGAAATACCTAGAGTATTAAATGGTTTTGGTATTGCAATCATTTCTACATCAAATGGTATTATGACAGATAAAGTTGCAAGAGCTCAAAATATTGGTGGAGAAGTTATGGCTTATATTTGGTAATTAGATTATGAGTCGTATAGGAAATAGAATAATAGCAATTCCAGAAAATGTTACTGTAGAAGTTAATGATATTACTGTTACTGTAAAGGGTCCAAAAGGAGAACTTACAACTCTTACATCAAAAGATGTTTTAGTAGAAGTTAAAGAAGATGGAGTACATGTAACAAGAACAAATGAATTAATTCCTACAAAGAAAATGCATGGAACAGTAAATGCAAACATCAAAAATATGATTGATGGTGTATCAAAGGGATATGTAAAAGATCTAGAAATAGTTGGTGTTGGATATAGATTTAATTTAAGAGGAGATGTTCTTGTAATTAATGCAGGATATTCTCATCAAGTAGAAATAAAAGTTCCAAGTGGAATTAAAGTAGAAGTCAAATCAAATACTGAATTATCAATTTCAGGTATTGATAAAATTAAAGTTGGTGAATTTGCTGCTAATGTTCGTAAAGTTAGAAAACCAGAACCTTATAAAGGCAAAGGAATTAGATATGCTGGAGAACATATTAGACGCAAAGAAGGAAAGAAAGCTAAATAGGAGGTATATATGATAAAAAAAGAATCTCGCAACGAAATGCGAAAAGTTAGACATGATAGATTAAGAAAATCTATTATTGGAACAAAAGATATCCCAAGACTTTGTGTTTATCGTTCTAATCAAAATATTAGTGCTCAATTAATAGACGATGAAAATGGAGTTACTTTAGCTACAGCATCTTCTTTAAAAGAAAAAGGTAACAATATTGAAGTTGCTACAAAAGTAGGAACTGAAATTGGAAAGAAAGCAAAAACATTAAAAATTAAAAAAGTAGTATTTGATCGTGGTGGATATCAATATCATGGCAAAGTTGCAGCTTTAGCAGATGCAGCTCGTCAAGAAGGTTTAGAGTTTTAGGAGGTTAATATGGAAGAAAATAATGTAAATGAAGTAGTTACTGAAACAGCTAAAGTTTCAGAAGAAAAAAAAGAATTTAAGAAACCATTTAGAAAAGATGATAGAAGAGATAATAGAAAATCATCAAAGAAACCATTTAGAAAACCACAAGAAAAAACTCTAGATGAAATCGTATTAGATACTAAAGCAGTAGTAAAAGTTACTAAAGGTGGTCGTCAAAGAAGATTTCAAGCAGTAGTTTTAGTAGGAGATAAAAAAGGTCTTGTTGGTTTAGGAACAGGTAAAGCTAATGAAATAGCAGATGCTGTTAAAAAAGCAAGACAAGAAGCTAACAAAAATATGGTTAGAATTGCTATAGTTGATGGAAGAACAATTCCACATGAAGTTGTTGGAGTAAAAGGTGCAACAAGAGTTGTAATTAAACCTGCAAAAGCTGGTACTGGTATAATTGCCGGTGGAGCAGCAAGAGCAGTTTTAGAAATAGCAGGAATACAAGATATTACTTCAAAGACACTTGGTTCTAGAAAGAAAATAAATGTTGCTAGAGCAACATTAGAAGCTGTATCTGGTTTAAAAACAATTGAACAAGTACAAGAACTAAGAGGCAAAACTAAGAAGGAGATATTAGGATAATGAAATTACACGAACTAGAAAAGAATGATGGTGCAACAACTACTCGTAAAAGAGTTGGTCGTGGTGCTGGTTCAGGATTAGGAAAAACTAGTGGTAAAGGTCATAAAGGACAAAAAGCTAGAAGTGGAGCAGCAATTAATCCTGTATTCGAAGGTGGACAATCACCACTTTATAGAAGACTTCATAAAAGAGGTTTTAGTAATGCTGAATTTAAAACTAGATATGCAATAATTAATGTTAGCGAATTAAATAATTTTAAAGATGGAGATGTAATTACTCCAGAATTATTAAAAGAAAAGGGGATTTTAAAGAATCAATTAGATGGAATTAAGGTTTTAGGAAATGGAACTTTAACAAAGAAATTGACAATTAAAGCACATAGATTTACAAGCAGTGCTCTTAAAAAGATAGAAGAATCAGGTAGCAAAGCTGAGGTGATTTAAGATGTTTAAAAATCTTAAACAACTATTTAGTAAAAAAAATAAAGATCTAAGAAAGAGAATTTATTTTACTATTTTAGTCTTAACTATTTATGTAATAGGAATTTCAATTGAAGTACCTGGTACTCAACAAATAACTAAGAATTTAGGATTCCTTGAATTATTAGATGTTATGGGTGGTGGAGCTTTAAAAAACTTTTCAATCTTTGCATTGGGAGTTTCTCCATATATTACAGCATCAATTGTAATTCAATTGTTACAAATGGACATTATTCCTTATTTTTCTGAACTTGCTAAACAAGGACATACTGGACAACAAAAATTAAATCAAATAACTAGATATTTTGGTATCTTATTTGCTTTTGTTCAAGGATATGCAATGAGTTATGCATTTTTAAAAAATATTGGTACAATGGAGCATTTACAGATTGCACTTATATTGACAGCAGGAACAGCATTCTTATTATGGTTAGGAGATCAAGTTACTCAAAAAGGTATTGGAAATGGAATATCATTGTTAATTATGGCGGGAATTATTTATTCCTTACCAACTATGATAAAAACAGCTTATACAACATTAGTAACTGGTTCAACGACAGGAATTATATATTTTGCAATTTTCTTAATAGTATACATCCTTATTATAGTAGGAGTTATCTTTGTTGAAGGTGCTGAAAGAAGAATTGCAGTTCAGTATGCAAATAAATCAACAGCGAGTTTAGGAAAACAAACTTTTATGCCAATTAAAATTAATTCGGCTGGAGTTATTCCTGTAATTTTTGCTTCAAGTTTATTGGGTATACCTGCTACAATAGCACAATTTATTGAAAATGAAGGATTTCAAAATTTTGTTGATACTTACTTAAATTATTCTCAACCAGTTGGTTTTGCAATATTTATAGTATTAATATTCTTCTTTGCATATTTTTATACATTTATTCAAATGAAACCTGAAGATATGGCAAAGAATTTACAAGATAATGGTGGATATATACCAGGTGTAAGACCTGGTGATGCTACTAAAAAATATTTTACGAGTGTATTAGCAAGACTTACAATTGTTGGAGCTTTGTTCTTAACAATTCTTGCAGGATTACCAATTCTAGTAAATACATTTACAAAATTACCACCTAGTGTTCAATTAGGAGGTACAGGACTATTAATTGTTGTTGGAGTGGCAATTGAAACTTATAAACAATTAGAAAGTAGTTTACTTAGTAGAGAATATACTGCGGTAAAAAACAATAGAAGGAGAAGAAGATAATGAAAAACATTATTTTAATTGCTCCTCCTGCTGCAGGTAAAGGAACAATATCAAAATTATTATCTGATAGATTAGGGTATGTACAATTATCAACAGGAGATATGCTTAGAGAAAAAGCAAAAACTGATAAAGAGATTAGTGATTTATTAAAAACAGGTAAATTGTTATCTGATGAATTAGTATTTTCAATATTAGAAGAAAAATTAGATATTTTAGAAGAACAATCATACATTTTAGATGGTTTTCCTAGAACAGTAAAACAAGCTAAAATGTATAAAGATCTTTTAAAAAAATTAAATAAAGATATTGGGGTAGTTATTTATTTAGCTGTACCTAAGGAAGAATTAGAACTTAGAATTACAACTAGATTAATATGTCCAGAATGTAAAAAACCTTATTCAACTAGAAATCCAGAATTAATACCTATAAAAGATGGAATTTGTGATGTTTGTGGAGTTGAATTATATCAAAGAAGTGATGATACTAAAGAAGTATTTGAAGAAAGATATGAAGAATATTTAACAAAAACACAACCACTTTTAGATTATTATGAACAAGAGGGAATAGTTAATAGAGTTGATACAATTAAGGTTGAAGATACATATCAAAGAGTATTAACAATAATAAAATAAGAGGAACTATGATAAGTATAAAAAGTGAAGATGAAATAAAACTTTTAAGAATAGCAGGAAACATTGTTTATGAAACACATCAATATTTAAAAGATTTTGTAAAACCTGGTATTACAACATTAGAATTAGATTCTTTAGCAGAAGCTTTTATTAGAAGTAAAGGAGCAATCCCATCTTGTAAAGGCTATGAAGGATTTCCAGCAACTTTGTGTACAAGTATTAATCAAGAAGTTGTACATGGAATACCAAGTAAAAGAAGAAAACTTAAAAATGGTGATATTATTTCAATAGATATTTGTGCTTGTTATAAAGGATATCATGGTGATTCAGCATGGAGCTATACTGTTGGAACTGTAACTGAAGAAAATATACAGTTATTAGAACATACCAAAGAAGCTCTATATGAAGGTTTAAAACAAGTTAAACCTGGAAATAAGATTGGTGACATATCTTCAGCAATTGAAGAATGTGCTAATAAATATAATTTAGGTATTGTAAAAGAATTGGTTGGTCATGGAATTGGCAATGATTTACATGAAGATCCAGAAATACCTAATTATGGAACAAAGGGAACAGGACCTGTTCTCAAAAAGGGTATGGTTATAGCAATAGAACCAATGCTTACATTAGGTAGTCCTGACATTGTAATTAAAGATGATGATTGGACTATTGAAACAGAAGATTACAGTCCATCAGCACACTTTGAACATACAGTAGTAGTTACTGATGATGGATATGAAATTTTAACAGGAGTGTGAAAAAATGGCAAAAGACGATGTAATTGAAGTTGAAGGAAAGGTATTAGAAATAATACCAGGTGGAAAGTTTAAAGTAGAACTTACAAATGGATGCATAATTGAAGCTCATGTTTCTGGTAAAATGCGATTAAATTATATTCGTATCTTACCGGGTGATAATGTTATGTTAGAACTTTCCCCATATGATTTAAAACATGGGCGAATAACCTATAGGAAGTAGGA
>CAZAPU010000047.1:0-6562 GCA_964487215.1 uncultured Mycoplasma sp.
TTTATACCACCATATTAATTTTATCAAATAATTAAATTAATTGCTACTGTTACTATACAATATAAAGTAAAATATTGTATTAAAGAAAAAAAGAATTAAACAAACTTTAATTCTTTTTTATAGTACTAAAAATATTGCACCAATTAAAATCAAAAATATACCTAGTATTTTTTTGATACCTATATTTTCATTTAAGTATTTATATGAAAGAAATAAAGTCCAAATATAAGTTATTGCTGTTAAAGGTAAAACAACTGAGTATTCTAAAAATTTTAATACATAAATATTTATACAGGCAGATAAGAAATATAAAACACCACCAATTATTAAATTTTTATTTTTAAATAAATTTTTAATGGTAAAATTAGCAGAAGCTTTTTTTAAGAAAAGCGAAGCTACAGAGCCAATAATTGTCATTATGATTAGTAATAAGTAATATATCATTTATCCCCACCACCAATCAGAATAACACCAATTATAATAATTGTAATTCCTGCCACTTTACCAATAGTAATAATTTCATTTAATACAAAATAAGAAATAGCTATTGTAATTACATAATTCAAACTTAACATTGGTTGTAATACTGATAAGCTACCATATTTATAAGCAATAACCATTATTAATGCCCCTATTCCATACAAAAGAAAGCCAAATAAAATATTAATATAATTTGCATCCACACCAAGCTTCCATAATAATTGGCCAAAGCAAACACAAATTGATGAAATAATGATTAATATGATACCTTTTTTATTTTTTCTAAATGATTCTTTCATAATATACTCTTTATTTTGATATCTTTTCTATGGATTCAAATAATCCTTTCTGATCTTTAAATATTAAATTAACTATAATTGCTAAATATTTTAAAATAATTGATAATATTACAAATATTCCAAAAAACGAAATACCCATAAATAATATCGTAGTTGTCCAACCAGCAACAGGTTGTTTACTTAAATATATTATAATTGAATATACAACAGTTGCTACTGTTATTAAAGCCATTAAAAGTGACATAAATAAGGAAGCTTTGTATGCAATATTTGTATATAAAACCAATACTGTTGTTGCTAATTCTGGTTTTGTTGGATCATAATTTCTTTTTGTAGTTCTTTTATTAATATCATAGACATAATCATATTGTTTTAAACCACAATTTGCATATACTGTTTTTCTATATTTTATTGTTTTATTGATTGAATTCACTCTATTAATACCTCTTCTAGATATTAATCTAAAGCTATTAGTGTTTATTTTATATTGATTTTGTGAATATTTATTAAATATCTTATAAAAATTTTTAGAAATTAAATTTATTTTTTTATTTGGGACAGCATTTACTATATCAAATCCTTTTAATGATTGATTATATATATTCATTATTTCTTCTTTATCATAATCAATCAAAATATTATCAAATTCATAAACAAAATCACCTATTGCTAAATCAATTGCAAGTATCATACTTGTTTCTACACCCTGATAATAGCTTAAATTGATTATGTTTACTACTGTATTGTTTAATTTTTTTGATAATTTCTTTATAATTTCAATAGTACCATCTGTAGAGTAATCATTAACAAATATTATCTCATATTTACAAAAATTTTCCTCTAACACATTATTTAAAAGATTAAAAAATTCTTCAATATGTTTTTCATTATTATGTAAATAAACAACTGCAGAAATAAAGTTTTTTTCTTTATTTTTTTGAATTATATCTTTTTTATTTTTCATTATTTAGTACCTCCTCTAAATCATATACCGTATTTATTTTTCCTGATAAAACACTGACAAAAGTGGGATTTTTTGAAAAGTATTTTATTACGGTAGGTCTTGAATCATCAATTTCGCTTGCCTTTAGTATTGGCTTCATGGAAAATAGTGAACCAACATATTCAAATTCAAAATCATCATTTAGATATTTTTTTGCTAAAGCAGACATGTATGGCCATGCACTTTGTGGCTTTACAGGACAATTATTACAGTTTCCTAATTGCTCTTTCGAACAATAACCTTTTGAATTTTTTTGACATTCAAATGTTGGAACTTCATCATAACTGGTAACATGAGGTGTAAATGTAACTGATGTCAATGAATGCAATCCTGTCTTACCGAAAGGCATAATTGAAAAAAATGGTCCATCCATTACTGTAATACCTACATTTTTTAATTTTTCATTTACTTTACACAGTATTATTTCACATATTTCATATTTTATTTTAAATGGTTCAAAATTTAGTTTTTTTAGTATTTGGTTTACTGATGCATAGGTACAATTAAGTATAAAATTAGATTTGTATCTTTCTTTTACATCAGTAATTATTTCATAATAATTATTTACTTTTTCTATTTTATCTATTTTGGCATTATATTTTATTTCAACATTCTTATACTTTTTTATTTCATTAATAAAATATTCCTTTAATATTTGTGCATCAAATGTATATTCTTTTGTTAGAAATGCGCCATCGCACATATTATTTTTAAAATACTTTTTTTGATCTACTCTATCACATTTTATATTTGATGCATTACAAAACTTTATAAATTGTTCTGCATTAGTCCAAGAATAATCTTTTGATGTAGCATATACTTGATCAAAATCTGCTAATATTGAGAAAGGATAATCGTTTACAAATTTTTCAAAATAACCAGCAGATTTTATTGCAGTTGAATAACTTCTTGGATAATGATATCCCATATGTACTCTTGCTTGATTAATATAAGTTGCCCTACCAAATGGTTCTTTATCATATTCTACAACTAATATTTTTTCTTGTTTTTTCCCACAATATAAAGCAGAATATAAACCATATAAACCTGCACCTATTATTATTTTATCATACATACTAATCTACCTCTATCATCCAATTTTCTATTTTATTTATTTTTATTGATTCATCAGAATGTATTTTTATTTTATTACAATCATATAAATTCCAATTTAAATCTGCACTTACTCTAACTACATAATTATTTGTTCCAGCTTTTGTAATAAATTCATAACTTGATATCTTTCTATTTGAATTGTCTAATAAATCAAATGATATTAAATTAATATTTGAAGATTCAATATTAAATACAAGATAATTTCCATATTTTGATTTTGTTATATTAATCATCTTATCTATATCGCCAATTACATTTTCTCCAATAATAGTTTTTGAAACTTTTTCCTTTATATTTTGACCCCATATATATGGTATATATCCAAGAGAGTAATTATATTTTTCTATATCATCTGTTATATTACTTTGTAAATTATCTAGTTTACTTTTTACTTCATCAACACTCGAATTTCTAACCCATAAAATAAAGTTGTTATAAGAAATAATTGGTTTATAATTATTTGAAATATACTCAGTTATTATATAATATCTATAATTATTTAACACACTATCTAATTCGTCATTTAAAATTAATGGATTGTTTTTTGCTGGTGTCAATGCAAATTTTACATTATTGTTTTCTATTTGTTCTATAAAATCTATTTGTGTTTTATAATTACTTAATAATCCTGGACTTTGGTTAACATATACAGGTTTTTCTCTATTTGTAAGAGTATATAATAAAGTTTGATTAGTAAAGTCAATATAAGTATCGTCTTCATTCATAACCTGATCAAATAAATTCTTTAAAGGAATATAAACATCCTGCATTTTTTTTGATATTTGAACTCTATCTTTTTTTTCAGTATAAGAATAAACATTATTAAAAGTTAAATAAGTTCTTAACGAAGAATCAATTATTGTATTCTCAAATTTTTGATTTGTTGTAACAGCCATATTTAATACTATTAATATTGAAATATAGATTAAAATAAATTTAATAATTGAATCTTTCTTTATGGTTACAAAATATAAAACAAAATATAAAATAGATGTTGATAAAGAACACAAATACATACCTTCAAATATTGAATGTCTAACAATTCCTCTAGAAAAATTAAAGATATATGCTAAACCTAAAATCAATAAAATAAAATATCTATAATCTTTTTCAATAAATTTATCTTTATTCTTAATAATAAGTATGATTAGACTGTATATTACAAATAAAGGTATCAATATATATGTAATTAATGTTTTCCATTCAAACAAATTCCCAATTGATGAATATGCCCAATTATCATTTGACATAGCTAAATTAATAAATTCTATTATTCTATCATATAAATTAATATTTTTTAGTAAAGAAATAGCAAATGCTACAACTATACATCCTAGTACAAATGATATAGTTACAATAATAACTTTTTTTAATAATTTATATTTTTTTGATATTATTAAATAGAATAATAAAGTAATAAATGTTGATAAGCAAAACATCATTCCAAGATCTAATTTTAGTAATGTAACAATAATTAATGATATTAAATATAACAATAAATTTTTAATTTTGTCGGTTTTGATAAAATCAATAAGAGCAATAATAGCAATTATACCTAGATAATAATAGCATGTTGCAAGATCTGCTAATAATGGAAAAAATAGTACTAATATTAATGAAGAAAATTTACTAAAGAAAAACGAAAACAATTTATATAATAAATAAATTAATAAAATATTCCATAAAAATGCATATGGGTTAAATATTGCACCAATTAAATCTCCACTTAAAAAATAATAAAGATAACCACTTATTTGATTGTACAACATATGTGCATCAAATGTTTCTAATAAAGGTATCTTACCATATTTAATGAACTCAAATATAGCTGTTCCACTATTTGAAGATTCAAAAAAATCTGTATTTTTTATTATATTTGATGAGGGTTGAATACTCAACATTACTAAACCCATAATAATCATAATATAATAAAATTTTTCTATATTAAATGTTACTTTCTTTGCTTGATACACTTTATATATAATGGGGATTAAAACAAATGATAATAAAATATATATTACAATATAAATATTTCCAGATATAAAAATATTTCTACTCATTAATATGTTAATTAGTTCAACAAAAAGTGAATAAAATATTGGAAAAAATACAATCATTGATGCAGATAATAACAATAAGTTTTTATTTTTTAATTTTAATATTATTTTATAAAATATGAAAATAAATATTGGAAATATTATTAAAAATGCAATTGAATTTATCTTATAACTGCTTTTTAATACTAAATTTACTAAAAATAGTGATTCTAATGTACTACAGAAGCCTAATATACTGCTAGTAATTAAGAGCTTATAGTCATTTATATTAAAATAATCAAAAGCTTTTATTATTATCAAGATTTCTACTATTAGGCATGTAGAAATATTTAAAAATCCTGCTGTTCCCGAGTAATAATTAATCATGCTCATAAAAGAAGAAATTATTCCAAATAAAGACATTATTGAAAATATATTTTCTAGTTTTTCGTCTTTAAATATTAAAAATTTTTTATAAATATATCTAGAAGCAATAATTATTAATGGACATATTACAAATAATGTTAAATTAATTTTAGTAAGTTTTGCACCAAAATCAAAACCATTCAATATATTATTTCCAATTACATAATTGAATGTTATTGCACTAATATTATCAAAAGGTCTTATTATTATAATTGCAAGTAACAGTAAAAAAACTGTAAAAAGAATTGAACTATATTTTTTCATTATATCCACCTACCATATTAATAAATAATGTTTTTAATAAATCAAAATTGCCTTTGAAAAAGCTTATCTTAGTCGGAGTTTTACTGTTTTTTGGATATTCTCTTTTAACAGGAACTTCACATGTTTTATAGCCTAGTCTTGAGGCACTTGTAGATAGATATGCTAATAATTCATACTTCACAAATACTTCTCTAAAAGGGTTAACTCTTTTATCTAACAAATATTCTCTTGAATAACCTCTATAAGCATTAGTAGTATCAGTAAATCTTTTATGAGCGGTTAATGAAATAATTGGAGCATGAAGTAATTTCACTGCTAATAATCTTATAAATGGAGTATTTATTGCTTTACCACCTTTAATAAATCTAGATCCTTGTATGAAACCATACCCTTTTTCCAATTTTTCTATAAACAAAGGTACATCTTCAATACTGTCTTTATTGTTACCATCAATAGTAATTATACCTTTATAACCTCTTTTTAAACACCACCAAAATCCCATTCTTAATTGTGTTCCCTGTTTACCATAACTTTCTTTAATGAGTAATGTATTAACACCAAGTTTTGTTAATTTTTTTAATTCAACCGAATTATCAGTTGAACCACCATCGCATATTATTATGTCAACCAAGGAATTAATATTTGCTTTTTGTGCTTTTTCTAATTCCTTTTTAATTCTTTCTCCTTCATTAATTATGGGAATACATAAACAATATTTACTTTGTTTCGGATTTAATTCGTATACTGAAAAGTCAGGAACACCATTAATATTTTTGTACTTCATTATTTATTCCTCCTATATATAGATTTAATCAAATAAAAATATTTTTTGATTTATGTTAAATTTATTATACTATGAATTAACATATTATGACAAGAAAATAATATATTTAATTAGGAAGTGATAATTTGTTTTTTTCTATATTAGAGTTACTAAA
>CAZAPU010000048.1:0-6130 GCA_964487215.1 uncultured Mycoplasma sp.
ACACTTTCTGTGTTTCCTATTCCTAGTTCATCACTCATTGGATATTGATTTGTTAATTCTATTACACTACTTTCTTCATAACTTACTGATATTTGTCCTGTTGTTATTACATTTTCTTTACTTCCTGTTCCTGTAAATGTATATAGTGCAAATGATATTCCTGTTACCATTACTATCATTACTAATACTCCTACGATTGTTAATATTGTCGTTTTTCTATTTTCCATAGTAAACACACTCCTATTTTTATACTTATTAACATTACAGTTAAATTATATAATATACCCCCCGTCAAGTTTTTTCTTATTAACATTTTTTTATTCTTTTACAATGAAAAAGATTAACTATTTAGTTAATCTTTTTTATCTAAATATTTAGCCAATTCTAAATAACAATTTAAATTCCAAAAATTCCATCTTTCATCATCTTTAAAATTACCTAAAGTCTTTGTTGCTCCATCAGGAACAAAAATATAATCCCAACTCCAACCATAAGTACCTGATTTTTTTATAGCTATTTTTCCTGGTGTAATTCCTGTAAAAGTAACTGGCTCTTTTCCATATTCACAATATGCTAAAACTTCTTTAAAATATGCCTTTCTATCTTTTATATTTTCCATTAATTTTAATATACCATCTTCTTTAATTGTATCTTCAGCATAATGTGTATAGGGCCCAGGAAATTCATTTAAAGCTTCTATAAATAACCCAGAATCATTTTTTAGGATATTTGTTTTTAATTTTTCACTTGCCCATTTAGCGGAATATTTTGCAATATTTTCTATATTATCATCTTGTATTTCAATGGTTTCCATTTTTATATTATCAATTTCAAATCCAATTGTCTCTAGAATTTTTTTTGCACTAGCAACCTTTGCCCAATTACCTGTAACATATGTTATTTTTTTCATAGAAAACTCCTAACTTTTATTATATTATATCATATTATTATTTTAATTATTAAAGATTTATGTTATAAATAAGATGGTGATTATATGAAAAGAATATTTATTTGCTTTATATTTATATTATTGTTATGCGGTTGTAGTAAAGAAAAAGAAAGTATTACAACTATTAGTATAAATAATACTTCAGTAGAATATGGAACTGAAATATATTTATATGATTTAATTACTATAAAAGATGGAACTATTACTACAAAAAATTATTTAATTGATACAAGTAAATTAGATAATGTAACGATTAGTTTTAAATATAAAGATTCAAATAGAAATGATAAAATCTATAAATTTGATATTGCTATTGTTGACACAACTGCACCAAAAATATTTAATTCCACAAAATATTATACAGTAAGAGGCGAAGAAATAGATTTAGTTAATAAACCACTTTGTGGTGATAATTATGATAGAAATATTAGCTGTTCTATCGAAGGTAATTATGACATTAATACTGTAGGTGAATATGATTTAAAAATTATTGCTACAGATTCAAGTAATAATTATGCTGAAGAAAATATTAAATTAATTGTTTTAGAGGAAGAACTTGAAGACAATTATGAAACTATTCCTTATTATATTAATGATTTAATCAATACTCATAAAAATGATAATACTATGATTGGAATAGATGTTTCTACTTGGCAAGATGATATTGATTGGAATAAAGTAAAAGCCGCCGGAGTAGAATTTGCAATGATTAGAATTGGTTTTGGTTATTATAAAGATAAATTAGTTATAGATAATAAATTTGAAAATAATATTAAGGCTGCTAAAGAAGTCGGTATTAAGGTTGGTATATATTTTTATTCTTATGCCAAAAATACTAAAGAAGCAAAGGAACAAGCTAATTGGGTAATAAAGACATTAAATAAAGAAAAACTAGATTTACCAATAGCATTTGATTGGGAAATATGGGATAGTTTTAAAGAATATAATCTTAATTTTGTAGATTTAAATAATATTGCAAAAGCTTTTATGAAAGAAATAGAAAATAATGGATATGAAGCAATGAACTATGGAAGTGCCAGATATTTAAATGCTATATGGGAATTATCTAATTATAAAACATGGTTAGCACACTATACAAATGAAACTGATTATCCAAAAGAATATTATATATGGCAATTAAGTAGTTCGGGAATTGTTGATGGTATTAATGGTTATGTTGACTTAAATATATTATATAAAAATTAATTTAATTATTGTAAATATTAAAATAAATAGTATAATTGTTAATAGTTGCAAAAGATGGAGGTAAAAATGAAAGTATATAAAAAAGAACTACCTGAAGGAGTAAAGAAAATGTTTGCTCGTGAAAAAGGTATTAAAGTTAAAATAATTAATAGTAAATATTGTAAAAACAAGAAAAAAAATAAATAGTAAATTCTATTTATTTTTTCTTATTCTTTTTATATTAATATCATTAGTATATTCTTTTCTTACTCCATAATACATATCTTTTGCTAATACTTTAGAAGTAAGTCTTTGTTCATCCATATAACCAATCTTACTTTTTAGACTCTTATCAAATACTAATAACAATGATGTATCAATAACTTGTTTTTTTGTTTCAAGCCAAATATGGCCACCATTTGGTGAATTTAATGTTCCTTTTAACATAGAAACTTTACCTGAAACAATATCAATATCATTATATGAATAGCTCAATTGTCTTGCCATAATTCCACAATGACCAATATTATATCCTAATCTAAATATATCATAAAAACTATCTACATCTTCAAAACCGGTATAGTTTTGCTTTTTTATTTTTTCCCATTCTTGTTCATTAAAATATCTAATTTTTCCTAATTCTTGATATTGTTCTAATATTTCTTTTAAAGTAGAATATTTATCTTTTATTTCGTTTAAAAGATCAAATCCCTTAAAATCATTATCCATAAGTTGCACTTCTTTCTTAAATAAAAATATTAGTAAATATTCTATTACATTTAATAAAAAAAAGCAATTATTTTTTTGCTTTAATAAATCCAACTATAATTATTAACATACCTAGTATTGCTATTGGTATATAGACATAATCTGGTATTTTATAAAAAAATCTATCTATTATTGATGATACTACATATATTATTATCCCAACACTTACTAAAATATTTCTCTTTTTCATAATTTTTCTCCTTTATTTAGTTTTAATAAACATACACATTCAACATGATAAGTATTTGGAAACATATCAACAGGTGTCACAGATAATAATTCATATTTATCATTTAATATATTTATATCTCTTTTTAATGTCATTAGATCACAAGATACATAAATTATATTTTTTATTTCTAATTTCATAATAAAATTAATAGTTTTCTTATCTAATCCACTTCTTGGTGGATCAATTATTATATAATCAATTTTTTTATCTAATTTATTAAATATTTCGTTTGCTTGTAAATTATAAAATGAAATATTATTTATATTATTAAGTTTCTTATTATCATTAGCATCTTTAATTGCTGAATCATTTATTTCTACTCCAATAATATTATTGCATTTATTAAATACAAATAATCCTATTGAGCCAACACCACAATATAAATCTAACAAATCATTACAATTATTTATTAAACTTGAAATTTTCTCATACATTTTTATACAAGTTTTTGTATTTACTTGTAAAAATGAATCTGGAGATATTAACAATTTTATGTTATTAAGTTCTTCAACTATTCTTTCTTTACCAAATATACATCTATATTTATTATTAAAAGTATAAATACTTGTTACAAAATCTTTTATTTTTAATAATTCTTTTTTATTTAAATTAATTCCCTTAAAAACTATCATTTTATCAGTTGTTGTAACCCTAATCATAATTTCATCTATATTAGATAAATCAATTCTAGCTTTTATTATTTTTATTAATTCATTTATTCTTTCATCTAATAAATAACAGTAATCAACTGATACAATATTATTACTATTTTTTTCATAAAAACCTATTATTTTATTTTTTACTTTTAATGTTACTTTATTTCGATAATTAAAATTATTACCATAAATTATGGAATCAACATTTTCCAAATTGCTTTTAACCTTATTTTCTTTGTACTTTAATTGTTCTTTATAATTTAAATGTAATAAGTTACATCCACCACATTTATTAAAATAAGGACAAATTGGTGTTATTCTATTATCTGATACTTTTACATATTCAATTACTTTAGCTTCATAGTATTTTTTTGTTTCTTTTGTTATTTCTATTGAAACTATTTCTCCGATCAAGGCATTATCAATAAATACTATTTTGTTATTTAAATAGCCAATACCTCTTCCAAAATCATCTAATTTTTCTATTTTTATATTTTCTTTCATACTACTACCCCAAGTAAATTATATCATTTTATAATTAATTTATCTTCTTTTTCTTAAAACTATTGATGACTTTGATGCTAAATCAATTGAATGTTCAACTACAAAGTGATCTATATTTAATTTACTAATATACCCATCTTTTAAAGTAAAATTTACATCTAAAAATCCTTTTAATGGTTTCATTTTATAATTTGAAGGTGTTTCATCACTTAATGCAGGCACATATATTTGAGTTCTAAATAATTTATATATGTGTGAATGACCAATAAACTTTAAATTAGTTAAACCCATTAACTGTGCTGGTCTATTTGGGCATTCATGCTCTAAGCAAATATAATCATTTGCAATTCCTAAATACCCTCTTCCATATCCTAATGAAATTATGTCTGGTCTTCTAAGTTCTATTTCTTTGGCAACATCCATTCCATCATGTAATAATGAATAATAATCATGATTTCCATATAAAACAATATGGGTAAATCTTCGATCACACGGATAATTATTTGCAATGAAATCAACTTGTTTTTCTGTAGTGTCTAATCTCAATTTTGCATCAGGATATATATTTTCTACAAAATCGCCAAGATTTAATATATACTTTATCTTATTATTAATAGCATAATTACAAGTTTTTTCTACTAAATTTATACAATCATTTATACTTCCAATATGTAAATCAGATAAAAATAAAACTCTAAAGGAACTTTCATTTCCATTAAAGTTTATTCTTTTTATATTATCAAATTTATCATTATTTTTTAAATTATAATATGTTCTTCCATCTGAAAAAAGTTTTTTATCAAATTCATAGCCAAATAGAATAAGTTCTTTTATAATTTTTAATAATGAAGTATAACTAATATTCATTTCGCTCATTATTTGTAGCAGAGATTTTCCATCTTTTATTTTTGTAAAAACTTCTATACTTTTTTCAGACATCAAATCACCATACTTCTTTAGATTATATTTATATTTTAATTATATCAAAAAAAGAATACTTTTTATACATATTCTTTTAATTTTTTTATTTCTTCCTCTTGATAAGTTAAAAAATTTTTAGCTAATTCAATAATTTCTTTTCCTATGTCTTTTTCATATTCTTTAATTTTCTTCTTCATTTCTTTTACACCCATATTTATCCCTTTTATAAGCATTTCTGATATTGCTTCATCACTATTATCTCTTAGAAGTTCCATTGTTATTCCAAAGTTACTACTAAATTTAGCTAAAAAATTAGTTTCTTTTACAGTTTGTTTATTTTCCTTTAATTTTTTTTTACTAATTTTTCTATATTTTTCATATTGTTTTAATTCTTTGCTCAATATATCTTGTATTTTTGTATCTTTTTCTAGTTTTTCTAAAACTTTATTAATTGCAAAAGTGCTCATTTCTGAAGTTTTATATATATCTTGTAACAATTCAAAATCATTATTCATAATATCACCCATTTTTATTATGAAAAAAAAGTAGTATTTTTATACTACTTTTATATATTTAATAATAATTTTATTTGACTAGTGAAATGTGAAAACTACTATATCCTCTAAAATTACCCATATAGCTGTCACCATATGCTCCACCATTGCCAGGACTGTAAGTAGCAGTATAATTGTTATCACGAATAATCCATGAACTACCACGAATAAGTCTGAGATAAATGTAATTACCATACCAGCCTGATATTTCTATCATTGCATGTTGTAAATTTGCCGTTGTATAATCACTTTCTGTTGTATATGAATTATAATACTTGGCATTATTTGTCAGTGAAAAAAATTCTATTCCATCATATACACTTGAACAACCTTCTCCTAGACATCCTTTAAAACCTGAATT
>CAZAPU010000049.1:0-5724 GCA_964487215.1 uncultured Mycoplasma sp.
TGGAACAATAAATGGAAATAAAATAATATATACTTATCAAACACATGTTGATGATTATGGCTATATAAATGTTGCTTTAAGTCGAGGAAACATTAATGATTTGGCAGGAAACATTTCAATTAATGAAATATCAATTGAAGTACAAACAATATCAGAATCTTTTGCAGTTATGCAACAAACAAAAACATATTCATATTTATCAAATAATTATCAAAGCTTTTTAGTGCCAAAAACAGGATTTTATCAAATTGAAACTTGGGGTGCTGAAGGTGGAGACTTTTATGCAGGAACTACACTCTGGGGTCTTGGTGGACACGGTGGATATTCTTCAGGAATAATTGAATTAAATTATAATGAAAAATTATATATTTATGTAGGTCAACAAGGAAAAGATATTACAAATAATAATTATACTGTTACTAGTGGTAGTTATAACGGAGGTGGCTCTGGAACAGTAGGAACCGGTGGTGGTGCAACAGATATAAGATATTTTGGTAATCATATCCCTACTGAAGACGAACTTGCTTGGGATTCTCCTTTAGGATTAAACTCAAGAATAATGGTAGCTGGTGGAGGTGGTGGTGCTTCAAGCTCTAAAGCAAATAATAATAATACAGGTGGTAGAGGTGGACACGGTGGTGGATTAAAAGGTACTGCGGGTGGATGCTATAATTCCGATTATTGCAGTTGCAGTGCTCGTTGCTATGGAGGTGGTGCTTCACAATTAGCAGGTGGAGCTAGGCCAACTTTTGATATAGCATATTTTGCAAATTTAAAGGCAGGTTATTTTGGACATGGAACTGGAGCAACTTTTGGAACAGCTTGGGGAACTTATTCTGGCTGTGGTGGAGGCGGAGGCTATTATGGTGGAACTGCTGGAAACTATGAACCTGGTGGAGGTGGTTCTGGGTTTGTATCAGGCTATCCTGGTGCTATTGCCATAGAACAATATAGTAATGCAGAAACAGAAACTATAAATTCAGCTGAAAAAAGAATACCAAGAAAAGATGTAGATGGAGTTAAATGTACTGAAGCTTCTGCAGTAAATGATGTAACATGCTCTTATCACTACTCAGGTAAAATATTTTCTAGTCCTGTAATGATTACAGGGAATGCAGCAATGCCAACATATGATAGTACAACAACAATGATTGGTAATCAAAGCGATGGTTATGTTAAAATAACTTGGAAAGGGACTAGTTTAAGTCAACAATAAGTAATTAAATACATATTAATGATAATATGTATTTTTTATTTAAAAAAAGTTGTAGATTATTAATAAAAATGATATTATATATTTAGAATAAAATAGTGTTGAATAAATTGGGAGTGTATATATGAAAAAAAATATTTTGTTATTTTGTGTCTTAATGTTTGCATTTGTCGTAAATGTTTCTGCTTTAAGTAGTAGCATTAGTTGTTCCCCTGATGATGGAATTATTAATGATACAATTACTTGTCAGGTTACTATTACACCTGGTGAAGTAGAATTGATTAAATCTTTTAAAACTAATATAGAATATTCAACTACAGATTTTGACTTATTATCAATAACACCAGCAGAAGGATGGACTAGTAATTCAACTACTAGTATTGATTTAAGTAATAGTAATTATGGTGAAGAAGAAGGACTAACAGATCCATTAATGATTGCAACTTTGAGATTTAAAATAAAATCTACTACTACTTTTGATAGTAAAAATCTTGGATTGAATGGTACTGATTTAAGTAGTTCTGTTAGTGATACAGTATTTATAAAATCAACAAATAATTTATTATCAAATTTAAGTATTGTAGGAAAAGATTTTTCTTTTAATCCCAGTACAAATACTTATAATATAACTGGATTTACTTTATCTACAGTAACAATAAGAGCAACTTTACAAGATACTAGAGCACATTTTGATGATTCAAAAAAACCAGGTATTTATGAATTAAATTATGGTGATAATACAATTCAAATAATAGTAATATCTGAAAGTGGAAAATCAAATGTTTATACAATAAATATAAATAGAATTGATGAAAGAAGTACAAATAATAGTTTATCATCTTTAGGAGTTTCTACTGGTACAATGAATCCAAGTTTCAGCAAAAATAATCTTGTGTATGATGTTTCTGTTCCAGCTAATACAGAAAACATAATAGTAACAGCAGCACTTGCTGATAAGAAGTCTTCATTTGTTTCAGGATATGGACCAAGAACAGTTGAATTAAAAACTGGAATAAATTCTGTTTTGATTCAAGTAAAATCTGAAAAAGGTGATGTTAAAACTTATACTGTTAATATAACTAGAAGTGATAAAAAATCAAATAATTATTTAAAAAGCATAAAACTTTCCTCAGGAAAAATTGAGTTTAAAAAAGAAACAACTGAATATAAACTGAATGTAGAAAATGAAACAGAAAAAATGGAAATTACAGCATCTGCAGAGGATTTATCAGCTAAAGTAGAAATAATTGGAAATAAAGCATTAACTGTTGGAGAAAATAAATATGAAATAAAAGTAACAGCAGAAAATGGTTCTGTTAGATTATATAAAATAAATGTTACAAGATTAGAAAAAGGTAAAGAATTATCAACAAATAATTATTTAAAAGAGTTAGTAGTAAAAGGATATAAACTTTCATTTGATAAAGATGTATTAAACTATAATTTAACTATTAAAAGTGAGAGCAAATTAACATTTAGTTATATACCAGAAGATGAAACAGCTGTTGTTAAAGTAGTAGGAAATAGTGGATTAAAAAACAATAGTAAAATTGATATAGTAGTTACTTCTGAAAAAGGTACTACTAAAACATATACAATTAATATAAAGAAAACTATAGATTGGGCTCTCATTGGTATGATTTTTGGTGGTTTAGCCTTATTAGGTGGAATAGTAGCTGTTATAGTATTCAAAGATAAAATATTTAAAACAAAAGAAAGAGAAATTAAATCAGATGTATTAAAAGATTCAAAACTAGTTTTGGGTAATTCTAAGAAAGAAGTAGAAAAACCTGAAGTAAAAGAATTAAAAGAGATAATTAAAGAAAAAGAAGAAATTAAAGAAGAAAAAGAAAAGGATGAAACAAAAGTATTCAAAGTAAAACCAGAATTAACAGTTATACCAGATGTACCTGGTGAAGAAATTGATGATTCAGAATTATATTTAGAGGATATAGACAAGAAAAAGTAATTGTACTTTTTCTTTTTTTTTGTCTAATTTTGTGGTATAATTCTAGGAAAAAGGAAGTGACCCTATGATAGACATTAGTAAAGTAAAAGGTGTTGGTTTAAAAACAGCTACTGTATTTAATAAATTAGGTATAAATAGTGTTTTAGATTTAGTATCTCATTATCCTTATAAATATAATTTGATTACAAGATCAAATTTAAAAACTGTAAATGAATTAGAAAAAGTAATTATAGATGGTAAAATAGATCAAGTACCTATCCTTGTTAGATTAAAAGGCAACTTAAATAAAATGAATTTAAGAATAATAACAACTGATGGAATGATTGTAGGTGTTTCAATTTTCAATAGGGCTTTTTTAAAGAGTCAATTAGGTGTTGGTACCAATGTAACAGTATTTGGTAAATATGAAAAAAGTAGAAATGTAATTGTAGCATCTGAAATAAGAATAGGATTATTACCAAAAACAGAAAAGATAGAACCAGCTTATCATGGTACAGTAGGATTAACTTCAAAAAATATAAGTACTTATATTAATAATGCTCTTATGGAATATGGTAATTATATTGAAGATTTTATACCAAAGTACTTAATAGAAAGATATGATTTTTTAAATAAAAAAACAGCTTTAAATATAGTACATAATCCTTCAACAAAAGATAAATTAAAACAAGCACAAGTAAGATTAAAATATGAAGAATTATTTGAATTTATGACAAAGATAAATTATTTAAAATTACAAAATAAAAACATTAAAAATGGTTTAGAAAGAAATTTTAAAGATGAAGATATAAAAAAACTAATAAGTAAATTAACATTTAAACTTACTAGTGATCAAGAAAAAGTATTAAATGAAATACTAGATGATATGAAAAGTCCAAGAAGAATGAATAGACTTTTACAAGGTGATGTAGGTAGTGGAAAGACAGTTGTTTCTGTAATTGCTATGTATGCTAATTATTTAAGTGGATATCAAAGTGCTTTAATGGCACCAACTGAAATATTAGCTACACAACATTTTAATACAATTACTGAGACTTTAAAAAAAGAAAAACTTAATATTAAACTTTTAACTGGGTCGTTAACAAAAAAAGAAAAAGATGAAATACATCAAGAATTAGCAGAAGGAACAATAGATATAATTATTGGAACTCATGCTTTAATTCAAGGTGATGTTACATATAAAAATTTAGGATTGGTTATTACTGATGAACAACATCGTTTTGGAGTATTACAAAGAACTAATTTAAAAGAAAAGGGATTAAAACCGGATATTTTATATATGAGTGCAACACCAATACCTAGAACTTATGCATTAACTATTTATGGAGATATGGATATTTCTACTATAAATACCTTACCTAAAGGAAGAAAGCCTATTAAGACTTATTTAAAACATAATGATGAAATAAAAGATGTATTAAATATGATGTATAAAGAATTACAAGAAAAACATCAAATATATGTTATAGCACCATTAATTGAAGAATCAGAAACACTTGATTTAACTACAGTAAATGATTTAAAAGATAAGATGGAATTAGCTTTTAAAGATATGTATAATATTGGTATTATTCATGGTAAATTAAGACAAGTAGAAAAAGATAGAATTATGAGTGAATTTAAAGATAATAAGATAAATATACTTATTAGTACAACAGTAATAGAAGTAGGAGTAGATGTACCAAATACAACTATGATTGTTATCTTTGATGCTAATAGATTTGGTTTATCTACATTACATCAATTAAGAGGTAGAGTAGGAAGAAGTGATTTAGAATCTAAGTGTGTTTTAATTAGTGATTATGATACTAATAGATTAGAAGTAATGACTAAGACAAATGATGGATTTGAAATAAGCGAAGAAGATTTTAAAATAAGAGGACATGGAGATTTATTTGGTACAAAACAAAGTGGAGATATGAGTTTTAAAATAGCAGATGTAAAAGCAGATTATAAAATATTATTACAAGCAAAAAAAGATTCAATGGAATTTTTACAAGATGATAATAAAGAATTAGATAGTTTAAAAAGACTTATTATTAATGAAATAAAAGAAAGCTAAAAAAATAATAAAAATATTATTTTTAAAGTTATTGACTTTTAATAAAAAATACCTTATTATTAAAATGCGTGGTGTTAGACCCGCACTACTTTTTACGATTAAAGGTAAAAAGTGGTATTCAACCAAAACCCCCTGAAATTCCCCTCGAGAGAGGGGAATACTTTTGTTTATAAGGGATTTTTAACTATTTTGGATTTATCTAGATACCACACTAGATACCAAATATTAGTTTTTAGATACTAAATTATTTTTTTATTAGAGTTTATTTAAATACCTAGATTTAAATTATCTATGGTATTTTTTACATTAGTTAGATTATTAGGAAACATATGAGCATAGGTATCTAATGTTTCTTTAGTACTAGCGTGTCCTAAATATTTTGATACAGTTGTCACTGGTTGACCAGTATTTATTAGTAAAGAAGCACAACTATGTCTAAAAGAGTGTAGTGGAATTCTTCTAATATCTGCATTTTTAGCA
>CAZAPU010000050.1:0-5488 GCA_964487215.1 uncultured Mycoplasma sp.
GAAGGTCGGCGACGGCGCAGGGGTTCGAATCCCTTTTCCTCCGCCAAATTTTTTTATATCGCGGGATAGAGCAGTCCGGTAGCTCGTTGGGCTCATAACCCAAAGGTCATAGGTTCAAATCCTATTCCCGCAACCAATGGTTCTGTAGTGTAGTGGTTATCACGCCTGCCTGTCACGCAGGAGATCGCGGGTTCAAGTCCCGTCGGAACCGCCATTTTTTATGGCTTCATAGCTCAGTTGGTAGAGCAACGGACTGAAAATCCGTGTGTCGCTGGTTCAATTCCCGCTGGAGCCACCATAAAAAATTGATATGAACACAAATTAGTGTTCTTTTTATATAATAGATTATAAAAAGAAAATTTATTTTACAAAATGCAAAGTATATTTATATATACTTTTTTTTGACTTTGTATTATACTTAAATAGTAAGGATGTGAAGAAATGAAAGTAAGAGTTATCAGTGCAATAGTGATGTTAGCAATAGTAATACCTCTTGTTATTATAGGTGAATTACCATTTAAAATATTTACAGTAGTTTTAGCAATGGCTGGTATGTATGAATTAACAAATATTAGAAAGAAAAGTGAATCAATTCCAATAATTCTTAAGATTATATCTTATATATTTGTAGGTGCTTTGGTGTATATGAGTGATGATTATGCTACTTCTTATAATATAGACTATAAAATATTTACAATATTATTTGGAACATTTTTTATTCCAATTGTTCTTATTAACAATAATGACAAATATAATATAAGTGATGCTTTATATTTAATTGGTTCAGTTTTATTCTTAGGTATTGCATTTAATACATTTGTAGTAATAAGAAATGTTGATATTTATCATTTTATATATTTAGCATTAATAACAATTTTTACTGATATGTTTGCAATGTTTACAGGGAAGCTTATTGGTAAGCATAAATTATGTGAGAAAATATCACCAAATAAAACAATAGAAGGATCTATTGGTGGTTCAATAGTTGGGACTGCTATAGCAAGTTTATTTTACTTATTTATCATTGATCCAACAGCAAATGTTGTTTTAGTAGTTGCAATTACATTGTTATTAACGATAATTGGACAACTAGGAGATTTATTTTTCTCAAGTATAAAGAGAAATTATGATGTAAAAGATTTTTCAAATCTAATTCCAGGACATGGTGGAATTTTAGATAGATTAGATAGTTTATTATTTGTTATGATAACATATATGTTATTTATGAATATTTTATAGGAGGAAATTATGATAATCACATTATTATTATTTATATTAATACTTGGTATAACAGTATTTGTTCATGAATTAGGACATTTTATATTTGCAAAAATTGTAGGTATTCATGTTTATGAATTTTCTTTAGGATTTGGACCTACTATAGTAAAAAAAATAGCTAAAGATAAGACTCAATATTCAATTAGAGCTATTCCATTAGGAGGATTTGTTTCACTAGCTGGTGAAGAAGTTGAAGTTGATAGAAATAAACAAAAAGGGAAGAATATCCAAGACAAAAACTTATTTCAAAGATTTTTAGTTATGTTTATGGGTGTTGGATTCAATTTTATATTTGCTTTCTTAGTTTTATTATTTATTGGCTTTATATATGGTGCTCCTAATTTAGATCCAATAATTAAAGGAGTAACTCCAAATTATCCAGCAGCTGTAGCAGGACTTGAAGAAAACGATAAAGTATTAAGCATAAATAATAAAAAAGTTACTTATATTGATGATATTTCTTTATATATAACTCTTGCTGATTTAAATAAAGATTTAGTTGTAGAAGTTGAAAAAGAAAATGGAAAAAATGAAACTTATCAAATAGAAGCAATTAAAGAAAAAGATGAAAAAGGAGAAGAAAAATATATAATTGGTATATCTTTAGAAAAAGTACCAGAAAAAGGATTCCTTAAATCTTTTGAATATGCAATCAAACAAGAACTTGCAATGTTTAAGCAAATGTTTGCAGTATTAGGAAGTTTAATTACAGGAAAATTGTCAGTAAATCAATTAAGTGGTCCAGTAGGAATTTATAGTATTGTAGGCGATGTAAAAAGCCAAGGACTTAATGCTATTTTATATTTAATTGCATTATTAAGTATAAATGTAGGAGTAATTAATTTAATACCTTTACCTGCATTTGATGGTGGTAGAATACTATTTGTAATTATTGAAAAAATAAAAGGTTCACCAATTAATCCAAAAGTAGAAAATACTATTCATTCAATTGGTTTTATTCTATTAATGATATTAATGATATATGTAACCTTTAACGATATAATAAAATTATTTTAAAAAAAATTAAAAGACTAAGGTCTTTTTTTTATTTCTTCTAATATTTATAATTGGAAGGAGAAAATATGAGAAAAAATAATTATGATTATGTTTTGCAGGAAAATATGTTTGATTGTGGAGTAGCAGCTTTGAAAACAATTTTTTTACAATATGGTAAAAGAATAAAAACAGAAGATATTGTAACCAAAAAAATTAATCAAGGATTAACAGCACTTGAACTAATAAATGCTAGTAAAAAATTAGGAATAGATGCAAAAGGGGTAAAATCTGATATAGATAATTTTGATTTTAATTATCTTCCTTGTATAGCACATACAATAAAGGATAAAAACTTTTATCATTATATTGTTATTTTAGAACAAAAGAAAAATAAGAAAAGTTTTGTTGTTATGGATCCAGCAACAGGAATAGAAGAAATAACAAATGAAGAATTAAAAGAAATAAGTACTAATATTTTTATAATATTTAATAGTAAAAAATTAAAGAAAGAACAAGATAAAAGGTTTAAAAATTTAATATTTAATATTCTATTAAAAAATAAAAAAACTGTTATTTATACTTTGTTATTATCGTTATTTATTATTGTATTATCATTGGTTTTTAATTATTTTGTAACAATTATACTAAAATATAATTTTAATTATAAATACATTTTAATTATTTCACTTCTATTTTTATTTATATCAATTTTAAAGAATTTAATTGATTTTATTAGAGAAAAAATAATAATAAAATTAAATTCAAATATTGATAAAGAAATAAATAAAACTGTAATTAATCATATTCTAAATCTTCCATATCAGTATTATTGTAATAAATCAGTAGGAGAATCAATTATATTAATGAATGACATAGAAATTGTAAAAAATATAATTACGAAAATATTTATTATATTTTTAATTGATTTTTCAATAATATTATTTATTTTAGTATTTATAACTTTTTATAGTTGGTATTATTTATTAATTTTTATTATATTTATTTTACTTACAACAATAGTATCTTTAAATTATCAAAATATTTTTAATGAACAATTCATTAAATCTAAAAAAAATAAGATAGGTTATAACTCTTACTTAATAGAAATTTTTAATTCTTATAATTCTATAAAAAACTTAAAATTAGAAAATAAAGTGATTAAAAAGACTGAAAATAAATATAAGGAGGTTATAGAAAGCGAGCAAAAGTATAATAAAAACAATAATATTTATAAATATATTAATAATAATATAGTAGAAATATTTTTTGTTATATTTATATTTATAGTAGCTTGCATAAGTTTAAAATCAAATAATTATTTTAATATAGTTTTATTTAGTAGTTTATTCTATTTATTCATAGGATTTTTAAATAATATTAATGAAAGTATTGTGACATTTGCAGTATATAAGTCATCAATAAATAAATTATTAGATACAATAGAATTAAAAAAAGAAAAACAAAATATTAAAAATATTTCTTTTAATAAAATTATATTTGAGAACATTAGTTTTAAATATGATGATAAAGAAATATTAAATAATATTAGTTTTGAGATAAATAAAAAAGACAAGATTTTATTATATGGTGATTCAGGAAGTGGAAAGACAACTATAGTAAAATTACTATTAAAATATATAAAATATAATAAAGGTTCTATATTTTTTGATAATTTAAATCAAAAATATTTAGAAAGTAGTAGGATTAGAAACAGTATTAGTTATATTTCTCAGGAAGAAACTTTATTTAATGATACAATTTATAATAATTTAAAGATAGTAAATGATAATAAAAAAGAGATAAAGAAAGTAATGGATTTATGTATGATAGATATAAATCAAAAATATGTTCTAGAAGAAAATGGTTCTAATATAAGTGGGGGAGAAAGAAAGAAAATTTTAATTGCTAGAGGATTACTAAGAAATAGTAATTTAATAATATTTGATGAAAGTTTTAATGAAATAGATGATAATACTGAAAGAATAATATTGCAAAATATTATGAATAATTATAAAGATTTAACAATAATAATGATTACACATCAAAGAAACAATATGTTTTTATTTAACAGATGTTTTGAATTAAAAAATAAAAAAATAAAGGAGGAAAAAAATGAAGAATTTAAGTAAAAAAGAATTAAATAATATAGTAGGTGGTATTTCAGCTTGGGGTATAATTGGTATAATAGCAGGTGCAATCTTTGGTATAGGAGTATTTGATGGGTTAATTAGGCCATTAAAGTGTAACTAATGAAAGAGATAAATAAGAAAGAATTAAGCAAAATAGTAGGAGGAATAAATATCACTGGTGCCATTATAAGTACATTTGTCAAAGCTATTGAAATAGCATTAGAAGTAGGAAGAAGTTTTGGAACATCTATCAGAAGAGTTACTGGTAAAGGAATATGTTCAATAAAATAAAAAATCATTTAAATAAAAATAGAATTATTAAAATTATAATAATAATTATAATGATTCCTATATTAGTTTATATTGCTAATATATTGTTTAAAGGAGGAATAAATTTCGGGACTTTTATAAGAAAATTAATTGAATTGACAAGTTGTAAATAGTGATTTTATTTGACAAAATGTGAGATTTGTGTTATAATTTAAGACACTTATTAAAGATTACCAAAATACTAAGGGGGTAGGTAGTATGGATAATAAGAAGATAGGTTATCATTTTGAATATGTAAATGAAAATGACTTTAGAAAAAAAGAGAGATCAGTTAGAAAATACAATATGTTAGCTTACAAAAAACTAACTTTTGATTACTATCCATCTATTAGAGAAGGAAATTTTCTAGGTAAATTAATTGAAACTTCAAAAAAAGATAATACAAAAACTTATGAATTAAAATTGCCAACAGATACATTGTTTTCAAAAGTGCATGGTGATGTAACATTACATTATACAGTATATGAAGACAGTAATGTAGTTTTATTAACTAATATTACACCTGAAGGCATTTTAGAAGAAGGACATCGTAGTGAATTAGGAACATATAAAGGGGTTATGATTTCAAAAACAAATCAAGAAAAAGATATGTTCAAAGTAAATCTTCTTAATGCATTGAACCAAAAACATTAATTTTTGGTTCTTTTTTTAATAAAAATCAATAAAATATATTGATTTTTTTATTAGTTTTGTGTTAATATTAAAAAGCAATGGACCCTTAGCTCAGTTGGTTAGAGCATCCGGCTCATAACCGG
>CAZAPU010000051.1:0-5469 GCA_964487215.1 uncultured Mycoplasma sp.
CCCTGCCATAAGGAATTGAAATGGCTTCCAAAAGTTGGAAAAAAGAATGCATAATAAAAAATATATTCTTACAACCTCATGAAGTCATTTTTTATATACAAATTTATTGAAATGAGGGAGATTATGATAGATATTATTATAGATACAATATTAGATAGTTTAAAATTAATTCCATTTTTATTTATAGCATTTTTAATAATCGAATTAATTGAACATAAACTGGACGAAAAAAGCAAAAAAATAATAAGTAAATCTGGTAAAATTGGACCATTATTTGGTGGATTACTTGGTATGTTTCCACAATGTGGTTTTTCAGTTATGGCTACTAATCTATATGTGACAAGAATTATTACTATGGGAACACTTATTGCTATTTATTTATCAACTAGTGATGAAATGTTGCCAGTACTAATAGCAAGAAATGCTGATTTTGATGTAATAGTAAAAATTTTGTTAATAAAACTATTTATTGGTATTATTTTTGGTTTTATAATAGATCTAATCTTAAGAAAGAAAACAAAAAAACAAAATATAAATTATCATATTTGTGAAGAAGAACATTGTCATTGTGAAGGTGGAATATTAAAATCTGCAATTAAGCATACTTTAAGTACAATACTTTTTATATTTATTATTTCATTTACATTAAATATATTATTGGAATATGTTGGACAAGATTATTTATCAAAATTATTTTTAAAAAATACTATATTTGGTCCATTTGTAACTAGTTTAGTAGGTTTAATACCTAATTGTGGTGCAAGTATAATGATTACAGAACTATATTTAAATAATGCAATATCTTTAGGATCTACTATTGCTGGTTTATTAACTGGAAGTGGAGTAGCATTACTTGTATTATTTAAGTCAAATAAAAATATAAAGGAAAATTTAATTATTTTAAGTTTAGTTTATGGAATAGGAGTATTTTCGGGTATAATAATTGAAATTATTGAGAAATTAATTTAAAAGAATAAAATATTTTATTCTTTTTTTGTAATATGATATAATATATTCTTGTAGAAGAGGTGTTATATGCCAAAACTAAAAAAAATTAAGAGTATATTAATGGTTGCTTTAAGTATAATGATTATAATACTTATTTATTCTTTATTCTTTTGGTATTTAAACTTTAAAGATGAACAAAAGAAGAATATAGTAAAGCAAGAATTAAAAAAAGAAATACCACAAATTATTCCTGATGAAAATAAAAAAATGATTTTTGAACCAGAAATAGATGGAGTTCAAGTTTTTCAAGAAGTAGTGTATGATGGATTAACATATAATGAATTAGTAGATAAATTAAATAGATCACTTAATTCAAATTTAAGTGGAACTGGTGAAATATTTGCAAGAAATTGTTTAAATAGTGGAGTAGATCCTTATTTAGCAGTTGCTATTTCATTGTATGAGACAGGTTGTAAATGGACTTGTAGTGGATTAGTTCGTGATTGTAATAATGTAGGTGGAATGAAAGGCACTCCGGGTTGTTATGGCGGATCTTTTAGAAGTTTTAGTACCTTAGAAGAGGGTATAACAAGTTTTGTATCACTTTTAGCAAATAATTATTATGGACAAGGATTAACAACTCCAGAATTAATGGAATATAAATATGCAGGTGGAAGTACCACTTGGGCAGGAAAAGTAAATAATTATATATCTGCTATTAAATCAAATTAAAAATGACTAAATTAAGTCATTTTTTTCATTATATCAGTTTCTTTATGATCGATTACTTCCCATTCCAAATTCTTATTATTTAAAGCTTTAACAAAACAAATTATAAAGGTTGCTAAGAATATTGGATTAAAGAATATCGAAAATAATTTATCTTTAATGCTAATATTCAATTTTTTATTTTCTTTATGTAAAATAACAATTGTAAAAACATTTAAAATTAAATAAATTACTAGCAAAACTATGATACATACATTTAAATTATGAATGTATGATGAATTGTTTATGAATAATAAATATATCATTTCAAATAAATTTGTAAGTAAGAAAATAATTGCACCACTTATTAAAAATAAATAAGGTACTATTCCAATTATTTTTCCATAATCATCTTTTATATCATTTAATCTAATTAATCTTGATTCAATAAATCCTTTTACCCATCTAGTTCTTTGTTTTATTGAAGTTTTCATATCTGTAGGTTGTTCATCAAAAAATATTGCTTCTTCATTATAATAAGTTGGTATATCATTAGCAGTAGCATATAAAGTTAATTCATAATCTTCTGTTAAGGAATGAAAAGGAAAACCTTGTAATTTATTAATTATTTTCCCACTTATAAAATAACCAGTACCAGAAATAATAATATTATTATTTGATTTTATACTATTTTTGTTCATAATTGTATTTATTAGTGAAAAAACCAGTCCAGAACAAATACTGACTTGATTAATTGGATTTTTTATATTTCTATAACCAGTAACAATTTCATAACCATTTTGATAACTTTCTAACATTTTTTGCATAAATTTTTTATCTAAAATATTATCGGCATCAAATATGAAATAAAGATCATATTTTTTCTTTTTTAATATAATTTTAATTGCTTCATCAATGGCAAAACCTTTTCTTCTTTTTCCTTCAAGATCTTTTCTTATAATAATATTTGCTTTATATTTTTTTACAATATTACAAGTTTCATCATGTATATCTTCAACAATTATATAGGTATCAGAAAAATCTTTAATTTGTTTTTTTATACTTTCTAAAAGGCCCGTAATAACTTTTGATTCATCTCTTGCTGGTATTAAAATTGCAAATTTTGCTGTTTTCTTTTTTTTAAGATTTAATTTTTTTTCTTTTTCAAAATACCAAATCAAAAACAATAAAGCTATTCCGATTAAAAAAATTATGGCACTAATTAAATAAAATGATTTCATAATGCCTCCTACTGCCTAACAACCATATTAGGAAATTTTCTTTTCAAATATTCATCTGTAAATGTTTGATCATAAAATTCACCAACAATTGTAATTGGTTTATAACCTTTTCTTCTTATATTTTGTCTTCCTAATGCAGTCCATGAAATTAAACAGTTTATACTAATAAAAATTAGTAATACTTTGAATATTATTTCTCCTGTTTTTATTGGAATACTTTCTATGAATGAAGATACAGCGGGATATATCCATTTTACAAATACTACACCAAGTAAACCCCAAACAATTATATATTTTAAAGATGTTCTCCCTTGAATATTTAAAAAAGATTTAGAATAATTCCAAGATACTGTACCAATAAAAGTTTCTTGAAGAAATCCTACTCCAAATTCTACTAAACCACCTAATAGTGCTGCATAAAGAAATGTTTTCCAAACTGGTCTTTCTTTTTTAGCAAGAATATATGTCATAGCCACTGCACCAAATCCATATATCGGACTAAATGGCCCCCAAAGTACTCCTCGTCTTGGTTCCCAAATAAATGGTTGACCATTAAATAATTTTGTTAATAATACTAAAATTTCCTCATAATATGCACCAAAAATGCTTCCTATAATGAATATAAAAAACATTTTCTTAAAACAAAAACCCTCAGCAAAAATACTATTTTTTTCTTTTACTTCTTTCATACTACACAACCTTTTATTATATAAATAAATTGTATCATAGAAGTAAAAGAATAGCAAAAAAAATAACTACTATTTGTAGTTATTTGCTTTAACTTCCATATAACTTTGGGGATGATTACAAATTGGGCAAACTTGTAGTGCTTCACTACCAATATAAACATGACCACAATTTCTACAAATCCATATCTTTTGTTCATCTTTTTTAAATACTTTATCATCTTTTATATTTTGTAAAAGTGTTAAATATCTTTCTTCATGTTCTTTTTCTATTCTAGCTACTCCTTCAAATAGTCTTGCTATTTCATCAAAACCTTCTTCTTTAGCTACTTTAGCGAATTCATTATACATTTCTGTCCATTCATAATTTTCTCCATTGGCAGCATCTTGTAAATTTATATCAGTTGATTGAACTTTTCCATTATGTAAATATTTATACCATAACTTAGCATGTTCTTTTTCGTTTCTTGAAGTTTCATCAAATATAGCAGCAATTTGTTCATATCCATCTTTTTTTGCTTGTGATGAATAATATTCATATTTAACTCTTGCTTGAGTTTCACCTGCAAAAGCAGCCATTAAATTTTTCTCTGTTTTAGTACCTTTTAGTTCCATTTATATATCCTCCTATTAACATAATATAATTATATATCAAAAAGAATAAAAAAACTATTAAATAATTTAAATTGTTATGTTATAATAAAATTAATAATAGGAAACGGAGATTGTTATGAAGAATAAGGAAACATTAAAAAAAGTGTTTTTATTGCTAGTGGCACTTGCTTTGTTAGCTGGAGCTTCATATGCATATATTTATTTTAATTTCAGTAGTAAAAAAACCAATGTAATAACTGCTGGATGTTTAAAATTAGAATTAACGGAGAATAATACAATAACTTTGTCAAATAGTGTACCATTGACAGATAATCAAGGAAAAAAATTAGAACCTTTTACATATACGATTACTAATACATGCACTTTAGCAGCTAATTATAAAACCACATTTAATGTTTTAACAACTTCAGGAACAGGAAATGAAAGTAAAACAAAAATATTTTTATTAGGAGATACATATGTTGCTCCAAAAATATTAAGTAATTTTGAAGGAATAGTTTTAACTGACAAACCAAATGATGTTAGAAGTAGTTATATAATTGATACTGGTATTATTGAACCAGGAGAAGTAAAAAGCTTTGATTTAAGAATGTGGATAGATTATAATGCAACAAGTTATGATGATCCTTTAGATGCTAAAATATTAATTGATTCAATTGCAACAACTCCAAATTTAGATAAAAGTGGTGCTAATCAGCCGAGATTAGTGAAAGGAATGATACCAGTATATTATGATGAAACACAAGCAACATGGAAAATAGCAGATAAAATGAATAGAGATGTGAATAATCAATGGTATAGTTATGCAACAAATGGAGAAACCAAAGGAATGTGGGCTAATGCAGTATTAGTAAAAGAAACAGGAACAGTACATAATAGAGATTACTATACCAATCAAGCTAATGTAGGCCAAACAGTAAGTATGGATGATATCTTACAGATGTATGTATGGATACCAAGATTTGTAGTAAATACAACTGATTTTACTATAATTAGTGGAGAAGGTACACAAATTTTATCTATTAATGAAGATGAAAATGGTCGAATAGTTTATTATACACCGCAAGCGATCGATATAAGTTTTGTAAATAATGATATGTTAGCACATGATGCATTTACCTTTGATGGAAATAAGGCAGGATTCTGGGTAGGCAAGTTTGAAACAAGTCATACAACATTAGCATCAAATACAACAAATAATAATTTGAATTGTAGTACTGAAACATGTGAAAGTGCAAATGAGATAATAATAAAACCTAATGTAACATCAT
>CAZAPU010000052.1:0-5263 GCA_964487215.1 uncultured Mycoplasma sp.
CTGCATTTGCCCACATTCCCTTTGTTTCTCCGCTTGTTGCATAACTATACCATTGATTGATAGAATTATGATTTGACTTATCTGCTATTACCCAGTTTGTTCCATTATATCTTACTGGTACCATTCCTGTTACTAAATCTGGTTTATTGGCTCCACTTGTATCTAAATTATTTTCACCCGTTTCAATATTTATTTCAAAACTATATGATCCTCCAAAAATTTCAGTAGTTTGTGTTTTTCCAGTTGTAGTGGTATTAGTGGATGTTGTAGCACTACTACTTAACCAGGTTTTCAATTGATATTGATGAGTTTGTGATAATGAATTAGGTACTAATATAAAATCACTATTATATAGGTAATATTCGTTATAATATATATTTTTTGCTGTTAATTCACTAATAGATACAGGTCCATAAGTATTGCTATTAGTAATATCACTTAAATAAACTTTAACTTTGCTATCATCGATAGTGTTATTTGGATCTAAAGTTAAATATATATAATAAGGTGCTACTTGATTTGCTGAACTAGTTGCAGTTACTGAAAAATCAAAACTACTTCCATTAGTTATACCGTTTTCATCGGTCATTACTTCTGCATTGTTAATTGTTATACCAGATGCAGCTTCTTGTAAATTCAATGTAAAACTAGCAGTTTGAATTGTTTGTCCTTTTTCTCCATGAAGTATAAAGGTATAATATGCATAAGTTATACCTACTATGAGTAATATAAGTATAATTACAAACAATACTAATCTTAGTATTTTATTGTTTTTTTCTTCATTTTTCATAACAATCACCCTATTCTTATATTTTTATAATAACATTTTTAATAAAGTTAGTAAATAAAAAATCACTTATTCAAGTGATTTTGTTTCTAATGAATATTTACATCCACAATAATCTTGTCTATATAAATTATATTGTTTAGAAAATTCAATTGATTTTTTATATCCATCTTTCTTTTTAAAATCAGAAAACAAGTATTTTACATTATATTTTTTTTCTAACTCAATACCTATTTCATTGATTATTCTACTGTTTTTATAAGGACTCACAGATAATGTTGTTGTAAAATAATCAAAATTATTTTTTTTAGCAAGTTCAGCTGTTTTTTCTAATCTTAGTTTATAACAAAGATGACATCTATAACCACCTTCAAGATCATTTTCATAACCTTTTGCTATATCATCATATTCTTTCTGATTGTATTCTACATCTAATATTTTTATTTTATTATTAAACATTTCTTTTATTAGTCTTTTTTGTTCATCAAATCTTTTTAGATATTCTTCTTTTGGATATATATTAGGATTATAATAAACAATAGTAATAATAAAATATTTACTTAAATAATCTAATACTGAACTACTGCAAGGTCCACAACAAGAATGTAATAATAGTGTAGAATTTGGTTTTATGTTTTCTAATTGTTTTTCTAATTCAAGTTGATAATTAATATTCATTTTCCAAATACTCCACTACTTTATCTAATTGTATTCCATGAGATGCTTTAATAAGTATTGTATCATTTTCTAATAATATATTTTTTATATTTTTTATTACATCTTCATAATTATTATAATGATATGTATTTTCCTTTTTAAAGTTTCTTTTTATTGCTTCATCTTCGATATACTTAGAAGAATCACCAACAGTTATTAATATATCAACATTGTTTTTTACATTACTTCCAATTAATCTATGTATTTCTTCATTATATTTACCGGTTTCTAAAATATCTCCTAAAACTGCAACTTTTCTTGTGTTATATGTATTTAAAACAGTTAATGCAGAAATAACACTATCAGCAGATGCATTATATGAGTCATCAATAATAGTTAAGTCTTTTTTATTAATAATTGTTAATCTTCCTTTAGTAAGTTCAAATGTTTTCAATCCTTCTTTTATAAGTTCAATGTCAATATTCATTTCTAATCCTACTAAAATAGCAGCCATAGCATTATATATATTATGTTTTGCTACTGATGGGATAGTAAATTTTTCTTCTTTGTTATTTATTATTGCTATAAAATCTATTTTATTATCATTTATTTTATACTCTTTACAATATATATCATCTTCTATTGAAAAACCGTAAGTTAATAATTTATATTCTGTTTTTTTATTTTTTAATGTTTTTAATAGCTTATCATCTCCATTTACTATTAAAGTATTTTCTTTAGTAAATTTATTTGCTATTTCCATCTTTGCCAGGAATATTCCTTCTTGATTTTCAAAATTTTCTATATGAGACATACCAATATTAGAAATTACTCCAATTGATGGATTAATTATGTTGGTAAAGTTCTGAATATCTCCTTTAAATGACATACCAAGTTCTAATACTCCTGCTTGATAAGTATTATCTAGATTGAATAATGTTTTTGGTATACCAATTTCATTATTTAAGTTACCTATATTTTTTAAAGTCTTATATTGCTTATTTAATACTGAATAAATTATATCTTTAGTGGATGTTTTACCTACACTACCAGTAATGCCTATAAAAGGAATGTTAAACCTATTCCTATAATATCTAGCAATATTTCCTAATGCAATAGTAGTGTTTTTTACAATAATAAGATTAATATCTTCTTTATCAAATTTATGATTTTCATCAATAAGAAAATTTCTGCAACCGTTATTATAAGCTGTTTTCATAAATTTATGTCCATCATGGGTTTCACCAATTATTGGAATAAATAATGAATTTTTTGTAACTTCTCTATCATCAATAACTATCTTTTCTACTACATTGTTTTCTATTTTATTAAAAAATATTCCATTTGTACTTTCTCGAATTTCTTCAATAGTAATCTTTTCCATAACAACCTCCTAATTAGTTATTTTTGAAATTTGTTCCTCAACAACTTTCATATCAGATTTATAATCTATATATTGAGTTCCAATAAGTTGGTAAGTTTCATCACCTTTTCCAATTATTGCAATAACATCTTCTGATTTTGCATCATTTATTGCTTTTATTATAGCTAATTCTCTATCTTCTATTATTTCATATTCTTTATTATATTGTCTTAAATCAACTGCTATTTCTTCACATATATCGATAACAGATTTTGATGCAGGATCTTCTGCTGTTAAATATACATAATTTGCATATTCTCCACATAAATCTGCAACTTCTTTTCTTCTATTAAATGCTTTTTCTCCTGGACAACCTACAACTACTTTCAGATTATGATTTGGATAATCTTCAATTAATGATTTAAATAAACTTTCTATTGATAATTTATTATGTGCATAATCTACAATTATAGGACAAATACCATTATTATAAATTGTCATTCTACCAGGTACAACAGTTTTATATAATCCTTTATATATATCTTCATAAGGAATATTTAATTCTTTTGAAACAACAACTGCTGCAGCTGCATTTATACAATTAAACTTACCATGTATTGTTATTTTATATTCTTCTATTTCATTATCATGTTCTATTTCAAATTTAGTACTTTCATTATTTTTTTCTATATTTTTGATTATATAATCACAATCATCAGTAAAACCAAATGTTACTATTTCTTTATCTTTTAACTGTTGAACAATATAATCATATTTATCAATTTGTTTAAATAGAAATATTTTTTTACAATGTTTTAAAAACTCTATTTTACAATCAATATATTCTTTAAAATCAGCATGTTCATGTGGTGCAATATGATCTAATCCAATATTTAAAAATACTCCTATTTCAAAGTTTAATCCATATATTCGATCTAATTTTACTGCTTGACTTGAAATTTCCATTACTACTTGTTTTAAATTAGATTCTTTTATTTCACTCATCATCTTTAATAATTCTAAGGAATCAGGTGTTGTATTATGTGATTTTCCATAACTTTTTCCAGTATAAAAATCTATGGTAGAAATATATGCAGTTTTTTTATTTTGCCATTGATTAAATATATTATTGATAAAATAAGTTGTTGTTGTTTTTCCTTTAGTTCCAGTTATACCAATTTTATACAAATCTTCTCCTGTTTTATAAAATTTGTTTGCAATTACTGCAATAGCTTTTCTAATATCTTTTACTAAAATAGCGGGAATAGTGGCAAGTTCATATATTTTTTCCGAAACATATGCAGTAACTCCTTGTTCTATTGAATCATAAAGATATTGTTCTTTAAAATTAAATCCTTTACAAAAAAACAAGGTATTTTCTTTTATATCTAACGAATTATAAGATATATGTGAAAAAAACATATTATTATTACTATCTTCATTAATTAATAAGTTTTCCTTTTTTAATATTTCAACGACTTCACTATATTTCATAAATTTCTCCTTTAAATTTGTTTATTGTTCCTTGGATGTGTTTTTAAATAAGTATTTCTTAGTTGATCATTTGTTATATGTGTATATACTTGTGTTGCTTTTAATGACTCGTGTCCTAAAAGTTCTTGTACACTAGATATATCACAACCTTCATTTAATAAATGAGTTGCAAATGTATGCCTAATGGTATGAGGAGTAACATTTGTTTTAATACTTGTTTTAGAAATTGCTTTCTTTATAATTAATTCTACTCCTTTTTCCGTAAGTTTTGTACTTTTATTATTAATAAATAAATAATTATTATTTTTACCCTTTAATAAATTAATTCTTCCTTGATTTAAATAAATATCTAAATATTCTTTTGCATAACTACCAAAATACACTATTCTTTCTTTATTACCTTTACCAAGTACTTTAATGCTATGATCTTGAAAGTTTAAATCATTTATCTTGATATTTACAAGTTCTCCAACTCTTAATCCTGTAGCATATAATAATTCTAATATTGTTCTATCTCTTTGTCCATATTTATCACTTAAATCAAATACTTCAAATAGTTCTTCAAGCTCATTATAATATAAAAACTTAGGTAATAGTTTGTCTTTTTTTGGCAAACTTGCTAAAGCAAATGGATTTTTTTCTATTATATGATTAAATGCTAAGTATTTGTAAAAACTTCTACTACTACTTATTCTTCTAGCAATGGTATTTTTACTATATTTTTTTTCATCTAAATAATTATAAAAAAATCTAATATCTGAATATTGTATACTTTTAAAATCAATATTCTCTTTTTTAAAATATTGTTCGAGTAATTTTAAATCTTCTTCATAATTATCAATAGTACAATTAGAATAATTTTTTTGATTTTTTAAATAATTAAGAAAATTATTTATATATTTCTCCATTTATACCACCATATTAATTTTATCAAATAATTAAATTAATTGCTACTGTTACTA
>CAZAPU010000053.1:0-5192 GCA_964487215.1 uncultured Mycoplasma sp.
TTTCTATTTCTTTTTTAGGTAGTTCTACAACTTCATTTTTTCTTGCATATTCATAAGTTTTACCTTAATTTCTTTCAGATGCACCAAGTACAGTTACATCAAAAAAAGGATGATTATTTAACAAAGTAACAAATTTTTGACCAACCATTCCTGTAGCCCCTAGTACCCCTACTCTCAATTTTTTATTCATAACTACCTCCATTATAATTATATAATTACTCATACAAAAAAAGCAAGAAAAGGAGCCAAAAGGCTCCATCTATAATAACACTATACTATAGCGAATAGTGTCTAATATATCTTATGGAACATTATAGGAAAAAGTTCCATTATTAAAATCAAAAGTAATGCTTCCATATTTACTTGTTTCATAATATTTTAAATTTAATTTATTTAGACTTTCTATTGTTTCCATACTTGGATGATTAAATTTATTATCATATCCTGCTGAAATAATAGAATACTTAGGATTCATTATTTTTAAAAAATTATAATCACTACTTGTTTTTGATCCATGATGTGCTAATTTCAATATATCAATATTTTTTAAATCATACTTTTTCATTAAATCAACTTCAACTTTTTTTGATATATCACCAGTAAGTAACACTTTATAATTATTTATTACAAAATATAAAACTAAACTAGAATCATTTTCATCATTTCTATTATTATTTAATGAAAATATTTTTATTCCATTCAAATTAATATATGTATTTTCATTTAAAATATGCACTTTTATTTTTTTTGTTTTTGCCAATTCTATCACATTTTTTTCTAAATTGTTTTGTTTATTAGCATTAATATAAATATTATTAACTTTAAAATTATTGATTATATATATACTTTCCATAATATGATCAGCATCTCCATGGGTTAAGAACAAATTGTCAATCTTCTTGACACCCATTGATTTTAAATATGGAATGGTTTTATTTTTTGACAAATTATTTGTATATTTACTGTCATTTAACATGACAATGCCACCTGTATCAATTAAATTAATCGTGTCATTTACAGTTAAAAGCATACTATCACCTTGACCAACATCTAAAATTGTCAATTTGTTATCAATATCAATTTTCCACATATTATTGACAATAATTAATATTATTAATAAAATTACATAGATTTTTTTACCTTTTTTTAGCATAAATAAAAAAATAAAAATTAACAGCCAATATATGACAATTATTGACAAAGATGGTTTACACATAATTAACTTAAATAAATTAATGTTACTAAAATATAAAGAAATCTTATTCATTATATCAATAAAAAAATATAAAATATTATCAAAAAATGGTAGTACATATGAGATAAATATTAATGGCATTAATAATATTGTTACATAGGGAACAAAAAACATATTATATAAAATACTTAATCCATTTAATTGATAAAAATTTGTAACAGTTATAGGAACAGATACTATAAAAGATATAATAGAAATTATTAATAATTTTCTAAAATATCCTTCTTTACTATTTATATAGTCTTTCATGTATGTTAATGCATAACTAATTATAAAAGAGTATTGAAGACCAATATCAAATAAACTTAATGGATTAATAAATATAATAATCGCTAAAGTTAATTTTAATATATTTTTACTATCAATATAAAAATAATATATAGTATTAATAAACGATAAAATAGTAAATATTCCTGCTCTTGCAATTGATGAAGAAAAATTAGTTATAAACATATAAAATAATAGAAATAGTATCATAATAATATATCGTTTATTTTCTCTTATTTTTAATTTCTTTAAAATAAATTGTAAAAACATTATAAATATAGAAATGTGACTACCAGATATAGCAAATAAATGACTTATACCATTTTCTCTATATGAATCTACCAGATCACTTTCTAGATAGTTATTCTCTCCAAATAATAAACTAAATATGTATGGGTAACTTTTATCTAATTTTAATGAGCTTTTTAATAAATAATTCTTTATTCCATAAAATATATTTTTATTAGTTTCTATTTTTTTTATACTTTTTATTTCAATTACTTTATATATTTTATTATTATATAAATATTTTTTATAATTAAATGTATTAGGTACTGTATTATTTGTAATTCTAATATTTATAAAATCTATATTTATTTTATCTCCAAGAGAAAACTTATTTGTAAAATCAACAATTTCTTTTTCATCTATATAATAGTAACCTATTATTTTTTCTTTTGCGGTTAATTCCATTTTTATGCCATAATCTTTTATTAAAATGTTTGTAATAATACAATTAATATTTGTTTGATTTTTATATATGCTTTCATTTTTAATAAATAACGATGTTAATATAAAATAAATTAAAGCAATTGCTAAGATAATATAATATAAACTATTCCGTAGTAATAAGATCCTTAATTTGATCATAAATTGAATCTCCAATACCACTTACTTTTTTTATATCTTCTATCGTCAAGAATAATCCATTTTCATTTCTATAATTAATGATATCATTAGCTTTCGCATCACCAATACCTGGTAAGTTTTTTATTTCATCAACTGTTGCGGTATTAATATTTATTAAACCTTCTACATTATTTTCCACAACTAAACAAGAATTATTATCAGTTAAACTGTCTTGATTACATTGCTCATTTAATTTTTTTTCTTCTTCTTTTACTTCTAAGAAATTAGCTATTTGATCTTTACTATAAACAATAATAACCATCTCATCTTCAACTTTTTTACTTAAATTATTCACTCTTGTATCAGCAAATTCTGTTAAACCACCTGCATATTTTATTATATCTATTATTCTTTTTCCCTGTTCAACTTCATAAATTCCTGGAGTTACCACCTCGCCTTTTATTTCTACCATTATTTGAGTAGGTTCTTCAATAATTTTTTCTTCATTTATTACTAAATCTTTTTCAATATCTTTTTCTTGCTTTATTTCATATTTTAAATAGAAAGCAATAAAGATTTCTGTAACTAAAATAATTGTAATTATTGCAATAAAAGATACTAATAATACTTTGTTTTCTTTTATTCTACTAAAAAATGTTCCCATAAAAAAACCTCCTATATTATTATTAGAGGTTTATTCTTTTTTACCTTGCTCTTTCATTTATAATTCTTGTATTATTTTCATAGTTTATTCTTTGTACTATAGCCATTGCAAATATTATAGAAACACATATACTACCACCATAGCTCATAAATGGTAATGGTACTCCTGTAATTGGTATGATGCCAGTAACACCACCAAGATTTATCATTATATGTAAAAATAAGTACATAGCAACCCCATAGCAAATTAAAGCATTAGAATCTTTATCACATCTTTTACCAATTAATACTATCCTAGTTAAAATAAACACATAAAATAGTAATAATACAATACCACCAACTAATCCTAATTCTTCTACTATTATTGCAAATATAAAGTCAGTATGAGCCTCTGGTAAATATAAATATTTTTGAGTACTATTTCCTAATCCTTTACCAAAGATTCCCCCACTATTTATTGCAATATAACTATTACATACTTGGTTTCCTTCATTTAAATATCTACCACAAGGATCTACAATATTAAATCTTGCTAATTTATCTGAAGTTAACAATGATAATTTTCCAGTAAAAGCTAATAAAGCAATTATTGCTAAGAATCCCACCCCAAATGCTAAAACTTCTAATTTTATCTTTTTGGATGCATTAGAAATAAAGAAAATAAACATTGATATTATTAATAATATTGAAGCAGTACCATAATCATTTTGTAAAACTATTATTATTGTAACTAAACCAATTACAAATAAAGAAAACCATATTTTTTTATTATTTTGAGCGAATTCTTCCGTCTTACTATTGCCATAAAAACTTGCTAACCAGATTATCATTACTATTTTTGCTAATTCACTTGGTTGTCCACCAAAATTACCAATGTTCAACCATCCTTTGGTCTCATTTATAGCAATTGAATATATTAGAACAAGAAATAATAAGCCAACTATACCAATAAGTGCTGGCCAAGAAAACTTCTTATATTTACTAGTTGGCATGAGCATTAATACAATTGAAACAACATATCCAACTACAATAAATAAAATTTGTCTTTTGAAATAAATACTTGGACTATTGCCAAACATATAAGCTTTTATACTTGAAGACGACAAAATCATTATTGATCCAAAGACAAATAATATTATCGTAGCAAAAAAAAGTTTTTTGTCCATATTCCTTATTATTTTTTTCATATATCCTCATATTTATAATAACACAAAAAAAATTAATATTGAACTTTATTTAAAAAAATGGTTTTTTATAATGTCAAAAACCATCATATTATAATAAACTATATTAGATAAATTAAAAGGAGGATGTCTATGTATTATTATGGTAACTCTTACGGATATGGAAATTCAGGAAACTGTTGTGGAGTTCCTAGCTGTGGAGGATATGCCGGCAATTATGGCGGCGGATATGGTGGCGGATATGCAATTGTATTAGTTCTATTTATCCTATTGATTATTATTCTTGGCAGTAGATCTTGGAATAATTAATACTATTATATAAATTAGGAAATGGTTTTACATTTCCTTTTTTTTGCTTTTTTAACTGTTTTATGGTAAAATAATACTGATTTTGGGGTGAAGTTATGTTAAAAACAAAGGATATTATAGATGAAAAAGATTCTAGATTAAGACAAATTAGTAAAGAAGTAACCTTTCCATTAACTAATGAAGATAAAAAGAATATTAAATTAATGATTGAGTACTTAACTAATAGTCAAATTGATGAACTAGCTGAAAAGTATGATTTAAGACCAGGAATGGGCTTATCTGCTGTTCAATTAGGTGTTTTAAAAAGATATTTAGTTGTCGTTCACGAGCAAGAAATTAAAGAAACTTTTAAAAATTATATAGTTATTAATCCAAAGATTGTAAGTAATTCAGAAGAAATTATTTATGTCGAAGATGGTGAAGGTTGTTTAAGTGTTAATAGAGATGTTGAAGGAATTGTACCTAGATATGCAAGAGTTACAATTGAAGGTTTTGATATTGATGGTAATAAAATTAGAATTAGAGCAAGAGAAGAACTTTCAATAGCATTTCAACATGAAATTGATCATTTAAACGGAATTTTATTTGTTGATAAAATAGATAAAAAAGATCCATATAAATACAGAGATAAATATAGAGGAATATAAAAAGACTTAAGTCTTTTT
>CAZAPU010000054.1:0-4574 GCA_964487215.1 uncultured Mycoplasma sp.
CCCTCCACTAAGTCTGGTTCATTTGCTCCACTTGTATCTAAATTAGGTACATTATTTGCTGTTAATTTTATTGTATTATTAGATTGTTTTTCATATGAAAAAAGTGCATATGAAACTGAACCAGCAAATATTAATGCAACTAAAATTGATGCAATTAATAAATACTTATTCAATAATTTTATATCAGTTGTTAATATTTCAATTACTTTTTTCATTCATATCTCCTCATATTTTATTCTATAAAGTTATTTTATCACATAATGTAACATTTTCATATGAATATTTTTAAATTTTTTAGATAAATTATTAATGGTGATAATATGAATTTAATTCCTACAGTTATAGAAAAAGAAATAAATGGTGAAAGAAGTTATGATATATATTCTAGATTATTAAAAGATAGAATTATTATTTTAAATGGTGAAATCAATGATAATTCTGCTAATATTGTTGTAGCTCAATTATTATATTTAGATAGTGAAAATAGTAATGATATTTCTTTATATATTAATTCAAATGGTGGATCAATAACCTCTGGTATGGCAATTTATGATACAATGAATTTTATCAAAAGTGATGTTTCCACTATATGTATTGGTATGGCAGCTTCTATGGGAGCTTTTATTCTTTCAAGTGGTAAAAAAGGAAAAAGATATGTTTTACCAAACTCTGAGGTTATGATTCATCAACCTCTCGGTGGAGTTCAAGGTCAAGCTACTGAAATAAAAATAGCAGCTGAAAGAATATTAAAACTAAAAGATAAATTAAATCATATTTTATCAAAAAATACCAATCAAAATTTAGATAAAATAATAATTGATACCGAAAGAGATTATTTTTTATCTGCTAAAGAAGCAGTTGAATATGGATTAGTTGACAAAATTATTGAAAATAAAGGTTAATTTTATTTAAAATCTATAGTATAATTAGATTGGGTGATTGCAATGAAAAACTGTGCTTTAATTTGTAACTTAGAAAGTGGTAGAGGTATTAAAAAACAAGAACTTGATGCAATAAAAAATAAACTACAAAAAAACAATTATAAAATTAAGCAATTTATAACTACTAGAGAACAAGAAGCTAGTGAAATAGTAGAAAAACTTGATGATAATATAGATTTAATTCTTTCTATTGGTGGCGATGGAACTTTTAATGAAGTTGTTACTGGTAATTTTAAAAGAAAAAATAAATTATTAATTTCACATATTCCTGTTGGTACCACTAATGATATTGGTAATATGTTAGGAATGGGAAAAAATAATATCAAAAATGTTGAAGATATTTTAAATGGTGAAGTTAAACAAGTTGATATTGGATTAATAAATAAACAACCATTTATTTATGTTGCTGGTTTTGGAAAATTTATTAATGTTCCTTATGCTACAAAAAGAAAATATAAAAAAAGTTTTGGTTATTTAGCATATATGATTAATGCTTTAAAAGAATTTTTTCAAAGAACAGAACTTTTTGATATTGAATATGAAATAGATGGAAAATCTTATAGAGGACTTTATTCCTTAATATTAATATCTAATGCAAATCGTATTGCTGGATTTAATAATATTTACAAAAGTGTTAAATTAAATGATGATAAATTTGAAGTCATGCTTTGTAATTTAACTAGAAGAAAAGATTTTGCAAGAACAATTCTTTTACTTTTATCAAATGATATTACTAATATACCTGGAATTTATTGTTATAAAGCATCTGATATAACTATTAAATTTAAAAAGAAAATAAAAAGAAATTGGACAATAGATGGAGAGAAATTTAAAGAAGAAACAAAAACATATAATATATCAATAGATAAATCTATGAATATGTTACTTCCAAAGAAAAATTTAAAGGACCTATTTGAATAATAGATCCTTTTTTATTTTAATTTTTCACTAATTTCATGTATTTTTCTTAATCGATGATTTAATCCTGATTTTGTTATTTCTTTACCAGTTTCCTTTGATATTACAAAACTTAATTCATTTAATGATAGTTCTGGATATTTTTTTCTGTACAATGCAACCTGTTTTAATTTTTCATCTAAATAATTAATTCCAAGCTTTTCATCAATTAAATCTATTTCTTCAATTTGTTTTTCACTAGAATTTATTATTTTATCAACATTAGCTTGTTCACAATTATTAAGTCTATTAGTCATATTTTTATGATCTCTATATATTCTTATATCTTCATAATACAAAACTGCATTGTTAGCAGAAATAACTCTTAAAAAGTCTCCTATTTTCTCTGCTTCTTTTACATAAACCATATAGCCATTATCTCTTGGAATTATTTTACTATTTATATCAAAAGCTTCTAATAAATTTGAAATAAACTTTGCTTCTCTTTTATCTTCTATTAAATATTCTAAATGATATCTAGATTTTTTAGGGTCGTTTATACTACCACTTGCTAAAAATGAACCTCTTAAATAAGATCTTTTTTGTGATTCATCTTCTACTAAGTACTCTTTTGGTGTCTTTAATCTTCTATTATTTTCATCCATATATTCTAAATCTTTTAATAAATCATTTGTTCTTTCTTTAACATTAATAGTATAAAAATTTCTTTTAAAAAAATTATTTCCTTTTTTTTGTTCTATTTCACATGGAATATCATATATTTCTTTTATTAATGAATAAACTCTTCTAGCTACCTTAGGATTTTCTGTATTTAAAACTAAAGTTTTTATATCTTTAATTTTGTTATTTCTTACAAATCCAGATAATTCAGATATACTTTCTGTTTTAGAAAAATTTAATAAACATATTTCATTTTTTATATCAGTAGTAAATGACATATCTCACCTCATTAAACAATTAAAAATTAAATTTGCTAATTTCAAACTATTATGTCTTATCGTATTGTTTTCAATAGTTAAAATATCTCCTGAAATTAATTCACAATTTAATTTTTTTATTTTATCTTTATCTATTAATACAAGATCTTTTTGTTCAGTTGTAGAATATTTTTTTACGATATCTTTAGGTATTTTTGATGATGCTGCTACAACCATATCTATTTTCTTTTTTCCAAGATATTTATTTAAAATATCTAAATGATTAGATACTTTAAAACCATCTGTTTCACCAGGTTGTGTTACAGCATTACAAGTATACATTATTTTAGCTGAACTTTTATCTATAGCACTTATTAATTCTTTACATAATATATGAGGTAAAATACTTGTATATAAACTTCCCATACTAAAGATAATTAAGTCAGCTTCATTTACTGCATCTAATACTTCTTTTAATACTTTTGGTTCTTCTTTATAATAAAAACTAGCAAATTTTTCATTAGATAAAGTTATTTCTGATTCACCAACAATTTCTTTATTTGAAATTGTTTTGCCTACCAATGTAAGATTATCTTCACTAAGAGGTAAAACCTTACTTTTTACATCCAAAAATTCACTTAAAACAGATATACTATCTTTTAAACTACCAGTTATATTATACATACCTACCATTATTAAATTACCAATAGGATGTCCGTTTAAATCACTATAAGTGTCAAATCTATAAGCTAATAATTTTTTTATATCTTCATCTACATTAGATAAACTAATAATTACTTTTCTAATATCTCCAATAGCAGGAATATTAAATTCTTGTCTTAACTTTCCTGTTGAACTTCCATCATCACATACTGATATTACTGCAGTTATATCAATAGGAAATTGTTTTAAACCAGAAAGCAAATAACTAATACCAGTACCTCCACCAAAAACAACTACTTTTTTGTTCATAAATATTGCCTCCATATATGTAATTATACAATAAATAAATTAAAATTTAGTAACTAATAATAAAAAATATCAATTTAGATATTTTTTATTTCACAATTACATTTCGAGAACTAAATAATTCATTTGCATATCCACTATTATTAGCATAACCAAAAATACCCGCTTTACTAGTTTCACTATAATAATTACTTCGTGTAGAAAACAGTGCAATATCTAAATCAAAACCAATTCTAATTGTTTGATATCCTTGTATACTATCATAATACCAATCACTTGTTTCCCATATTGCATGATAGGTACCATTAAGCTCTTCTAGATCTGCATATTTATTTATATATTTATTATTTATACCGGTAATATCAAAATTTTCACTTTCAAATGCATAATTATATATTCCCATCACATACTCAGTTGACCCGCCACTCATATCATATATTCCATATATGTTACCTGTGGTTGATGACAACATACCTTTTTCACCATTATACTTATTTATATTTGATGTACAAGTTGTTACAGATTCTTCAGCATCTATTGTATTTCCACCTATTCCTGTTATACAATTACTACAATTATTTATACTTAATTCCGTACAAGTTGTATTTGAAGCACATCTTCCATACATACTATGACTTAAGTAGGCTACTGCTCCCCATTCATTATTTTTCATCATATGGGTATCCACTTCATTTCCATCTATTCCAAATAAATTATTTGGTTGTTCTATACTTCGTGATGCATAAAAGAAATTGCTAACATTATTATATCTTAATGATGTTACATTAGGTTTTATTATTATCTCATTTGCACTTTCACATGTTTCAGT
>CAZAPU010000055.1:0-316 GCA_964487215.1 uncultured Mycoplasma sp.
TTAAATCTTTCTTAGCTTTTTCTGATACTTCTTTTAGTCTTTGCATTGCCATCTTATCTTTTGATAGATCAATACCATTTTCTTTCTTAAAGTTTTCTACTAAATAATTAATAATTCTTTCATCGAAATCATCTCCACCAAGTTTATTATTACCTGCTGTTGCTTTAACTTCAAATACTCCTTCTCCTAATTCAAGTATAGAAACATCAAATGTTCCACCACCTAAATCGTAAACAAGGATTGTTTGCATTTTATCTTGTTTATCAAAACCATATGCTAAACTAGCTGCAGTTGGTTCATTAATAATTCTTTCAAC
>CAZAPU010000055.1:326-4565 GCA_964487215.1 uncultured Mycoplasma sp.
CATAACTGCTTTAGTAACTTTTTCCCCAAGATATGCTTCTGCTGTTGCTTTTAAATTACCAAGAATCATTGCACTTACTTCTTCTGGACTATATTTTTGTCCTTCCATTTCTACAGTTTCTTTTGTACCCATTAATCTTTTAATACTTCTAACAGTATTTGGATTTGTTTCTGCTTGTCTTTTTGCTGCATCTCCTACGATTATTTCACCATTCTTTTTACATACAATTGAAGGAGTAGTTCTATTTCCTTCTGGATTTGGGATTACTTTAGCTTCCCCTGCTTCTAAGACTGATACACAACTATTTGTTGTACCTAAGTCTATTCCTATAATTTTACTCATAATTAATCATTCCTCTCTCTTTTTAAATTATTTTCATTTTGTTTTCTAAATAAATCATTAATATCTTCTCTAACATATTCTTTTTGTTCTTGTGTTAATTTACAAAAATCATTTATAAATATATTATTCATTTCCAAATCAATTTGGCTTTCTTCTAACTCTTCACTTCTTAATAGTAACATATATATCTTCCATATTACATTTTGAACCTGTTCATCAAAAGCATATTTATTATTTAAAGTACAATAATCATATTTATTATTTTCCATTGCAATAATCATCTTCAAGAACAAGATATTATAAATTGAATTATTCTCCATTTTTTTCACTTTCCACTTTATTTATTTTAACAGTTGCACTCCTTAAAAGTTTGTCATTATATGTATATCCCTTTTGTAAAACTTCCAAAACAACTTCATCTTCATAATTTGGATCACTATCAGTAAATACCGATGTTTCATAATTAGCATCAAATTTTTTACCTAAACATTCAATTTCTTTAATACCATTTTTATTTAATAATTCTTTCATATTATTATAAATCAGTTTGAATCCACTTAGAAATTTTGATACTTCTTCACTTAAACCTTTTTCATCTAATGCCATTGCTCTTTCAAAATTATCCATTACTGGTAATAATTCAATAAATAATTCTGCATTAGCATATTTTAATAGATTTGATACTTCTTCATCTTTTCTTTTTCTATAATTAATTAAGTCTGCTTTTGCTCTTAATGTTTCTTCTTCTAATTCTTTTATCTTATTTGCAAGATTTACCAAATCTTTAGAATTATCTTTCTTCTTTCCTTTTATTTCCTTTATTTTTTTTTCTTCACTCATTATCTATCCTCCAAATTTTCCTTTATGTATTCTAACATATTTACAACTCTATCATATTCCATTCTTTTTGGTCCAATAATAGCTATAGTGCCTTCTTCATTTCCAACTTTGTATTTAGTCTTAATAACTGTTATATCATCATCTACTTTAGATTCTTTACCAATATATATGTTAATATTATTATCTTTTTCTTCGATAGAATTTAAAGTTTCAGGAGAATCTAATTTATTAAATATTTTTTTAACTTTTTCAACATTATTAAATTCAGGTTGATTTAACATATTAGTTCTACCTACAACAGAAACATTCTTATTAGTAAAATCATTAAATACTTCATAGAATGCACTATAAATTGCATCATGTTGTTTTACATATTCTTTTATTACAGGTTTTACTTCAAATTCAAGTTTTGTATTTACTTCATCTATTGGAGTACCAATAAGAAGCTTATTAATAATTTCTACTGTTTTTTGTATTTCTTCTAAAGATATATTTGTAATATCAATAGTTTTATGTTCAACATGACCTTTATCAGTAACAACAATAGCTAATACTTTTTCTTCTTCAATTGGAAGAACTTCAACTTTTTTTAAATAGTTATCACTCGATTTAGACCCAAGTACAACTGAAGTATAATCAGTCATTTCTGCAATAATTTCTAAACTTTTTTTCAAACAATCATTAATATCTAAACTCTTATTAGAAAATATCACTTGTAGTTTTAGCATATCATCACCATTTAATTCTTTTGGTGACATCAAATTATCAACATAATAGCGATAACCTTTTTCACTAGGAATTCTACCAGATGAAATATGTGTCTTTTCTAAGTAATCTAAATCTTCAAGTATAGACATTTCATTTCTAACAGTTGCTGAAGAACAATTTAGTTCGTCACAAATATGTTTAGATCCAACTGGTGTCACAGTTTTTACATATTCTTTTACTATTAATTCTAATATTTTTTCCTGTCTACTAGTAAGCATATACACCTCCTAGCACTACTCTTTTTTGAGTGCTAACAATATTATATTATGTCATTTTAGCAATGTCAATACCTAATTGCTAATTTTTACATAAAAAAATTATATCTTTATAATTTCATAATTTCTACTAAATATTCTAGAATCACTACAATATTTCATAACAAAATAATTATCTATTTTACATATAATTATTCCAATTGTTTTATCATGTAAATTATTTTTTACATTAGAATCTATATAATTCATATAAATTTGTATTTGCCCAATATGTTCTTTTTTTAATTCCGTTATTTTTAATTCAACCACTACAAAACAATTATATAAATAATTAAATAGTAATAAATCTATATAATTATATTTATTACCTACTTTAATTTTATATTCACTATCTATATAACTAAAACCAGTTCCTAATTCTTTCATAAAACTTGATATATCCTCAAGTATTAATTGTTTTAATATTTTTTCTGAAAAACACTCATAAGTTTTATTACTTTTTATTATAATGGGATTCTTTATAAAATCTTGTACTTCTAATTTACTAGAATTAATTAATTTATTCTTTGTTTTATCATCTAATCTTTCATATTCTTTATTCTTTATTCTTTATTCTTTATTCTATTTCTTAACTCACGAACACTCAAATTATTATCTATTGTTATTTTTATATAATAGTTTATTTCGTTTACATTTTTAGAATTCAATAATTCAACATAATGACTCCAAGTTAAATTTGCAGACACTGTCTGCAAATTTTGATTATTATCTATTGGTAAATAAAACAATCTCATATTATAAAGATTTCTAATTCCATATTTTTTATCTAATTCTTTGGTTAATCTTTTAGAATAATTTTTAATTATACTTTCACCATATTGATTTCCTGCTTCAACAAGTAATTTACCAACATTATAATAAGTATTTAAATCATTTTTATTTTTAGAATAATCTTTAACATTCTTATATACTTCATTATTTATTAATTCATTTTTTATTTCATTATAATAATTCATACAAAAAACCTCCTTTGTTGGAGTAATATAAATTATTTAAATTATCTTTGCAAATCATAAAAAATATATTTTTAATATCTTAATATATTTAAAAACATATTTTTTTACTTAACAAAAAAGGAATTAAATATTTAATATTATTTAAATATTTAATTCCTTATATTTTTTATTTAACTAAAACTGAGCGAGAACTATAAATGGCGTTACTGTGACCATAGCAATTTACGAAAGAAAACGAACCTGAACTGACCATACTAGCAAAACCATAGCCGCGAGTAAACCATGATTCATTGCCATCAATGAAGCTAGCAATATCACTATACCAATTAGTTGTTTCCACTAAAGCATGCTGTAAATTTGCTGTTGTGTAATCACTTGAAGTTGTATATAAATTATAATATTTTGCATTATTTGAATCTTCAAAGAATTCTATTCCATCATATGTGCTTGAACAATTTGTTCCTAAGCATCCTTTAAATCCTGAATTATTTGCAGAATCTTTTCCAGACCAGTATCTTATTCCGTCCCAATAGACTCCCATTACATATTCAGCTGCTCCACCACTCATATCATATGCTCCATAGATTGTTCCTGTTGTTGATGCTCCCTTTCCTAATGCTGTTTCATATGTTCCTTTTGTTGCTGATCTGTTGCTTCCTGCTGCCGCACCATATCCTGTTATATAACTACTATTATTATTTATTCCTATATCTGGGCAATTTGTTAATGATGTACATCTTCCATACATACTTTGACTTAAATATGCTACTGCTCCCCATTCATTATTTTTCATCATATGGGTATCTACTTCAGTTCCATTTAATCCAAATGAATTGTTTGTTTGTGATATACTTCGTGATGCATAAAAGTAATTACTCACATTGTTATATCTTAATGAATAATGATTTGGTTTTATTATTATTCCATTCGCACTTTCACATGTTTCAGTACTACAATTTAAATTATTTTCTGTTGTACTTGTTGCTGTTGCTAAGGTACTATGACTTATTTCAAATTTACCTACCCATATTCCTGCTAAGTTTTCTTCTCCAAATGTA
>CAZAPU010000056.1:0-4425 GCA_964487215.1 uncultured Mycoplasma sp.
CATTATATTCATCGTTAGTTAAACCATGAGGGTGTTCTTCATCAGATTGTAGTTTCATTAAATCAACAACATTCACAGTTCTAACTTTTAAACTTGGTAATTGTTCTTTCAATATTTTTGCTGCTGCAATAATTTCTAAAGTTGGAGTATCTCCAGCACATGCAAGTATAACATCAGGATTAGTTTTGCAATTTGATGCAAAATCCAAAATACCTATTCCTTTTTCACAATGTTTAATTGCATCATCAATATTCAACCATTGAGGTCTTGGGTGTTTTGAAGCAATTATTAAATTTATATAGTTTTTTGTTTTTATAGCATGATCGAAGCAAGATAATAATGTATTTGTATCAAATGGTAAATATATTCTTACTGTATCCGCTTTTTTGTTACTAAATGATTCATAAATCCAGGATCTTGATGAGTAAATCCATTATGATCTTGTTGCCATATATGAGATGTTAATACATAATTTAAACTTGAAATTTCTCTTCTCCATGGCAATTCATTAGATACTTTTAACCATTTAGCATGTTGACTAGCCATTGAATCCACTATTCGAATAAATGCTTCATAACTATGCATAAAGCCATGTCTTCCTGTAAGTAAATATCCTTCTAATATCCCTTCACATAAATGTTCAGATAAAATTGAATCAATAACTCTTCCATTAGGTGATAAAAATTCATCTTTATCTAGTATAGTTCCATTCCATTTTCTATCTGTTGTTTCAAACACATGATTTAATCTATTGGATAAAGCCTCATCTGGTCCAAATACCAAAAAATTATCTCTATTTAAATCAATCAAATCTCTTACATAATTACCAAGTTGCATCATATCACTAGCAATTACAGAACCTGGTTCATTTATTTCAATCTTATAATCTTCAAAATGAGGAGTTTTTAATGGTTTTAATAAAAGGCCTCCGTTAGCAATTGGATTGTTTCCCATGCATAATTCCTCTTTTGGAATTAAGTTTTGTAATTCTTTTTTTATTGTTCCATTTTCATCAAATAATTCTTCTGGTTTATAACTTTTTAACCAAGATTCTATTAATGGTACTGTTTCCTCTGAAACAGGAATTGGTATTTGATGTGACCTAAAAGTTCCTTCTATTTCTTTATTATTATATGTTTTAGGTCCTAACCAACCTTTTGGTGTTTTCAATATAATCATAGGATAAACAATATTTGTTACTTGAGAACCATTTTTTATTTTTTTAATATCTTTTACAACTGATTTTAATACTTTTGCCATTCTTTCATGCATATAATTTGGGTCACTACCTGCTACTAAATATGGTTTCCATCCGCATCCTACAAAATAATGGTAAAGTTCATCATCAGTCATTCTTCCCAATATTGTAGGATTAGCTATTTTATAACTATTTAAATTAAGTATAGGTAAAACTACTCCATCAGTATAAGGATTTAATATCTTATGTGCCATCCAACTTGCTGCTAAAGGTCCTGTTTCTGCTTCTCCATCTCCAATACAGCAAGCAGCAATTAAATTAGGATTATCTAATACAGCACCATAAGCATGTGCTAAACTATATCCAAGTTCTCCACCTTCATTTATACTTCCAGGTACTTCAGGGGAAACGTGACTTGAAACCCCACCAGGAAAACTAAACCTTTTAAATAGTTTTTTCATCCCATTTTCATCTCTGGTAATACCAGGATATACTTTTGTATAAGAACCTTCTAAATAAGTTTGTGCTATTAAAGCATTGCCACCATGACCTGGTCCTGAAATATAAATCATATTTAAATCATATTTTTTTATTATTCTATTTAAATGTACATAAATAAAGTTTTGAGCTGGAGTTGTTCCAAAATGTCCAACTACAGTTGGCTTTAAATCAGTTATACTTAAAGGTCTTTTTAATAATGGATTATCCATTAAATATAATTGACCTACTGATAAATAATTTGATGCCCTAAAATAAGCATCTATATCATGTAACTTTTTATTATTTAGTACTTTCATATAATCACCCTTTATTCTACGATAATTATACAATAAAACAATTAAAAAATATAGTTAATTTAAAAATTACCTATATTTATAACATTAAACAAATTCATAATTTATTAACTCTATGTCATTTGATATGTAATTACTACTATTAGAATATTTATTTAAATCAGTTGATAAATATTTTTTTAAATCATCAGGAAAAATAGTTACAACATTTTCATTGTTATTAACTAAAACAGAACCTAAAAAATTAGCTCCACTTGATATGCCTACTCCAAGCCCTAATTCTTTTGCTAATTTTTTACTCATATTTATAGCATCCATATCATCTATTAAAATTGAATCTTCTAAAATTGAAGTATCTACAATTGAAGGAATAAAATCATCCCCAATTCCTTCAATTTTATGACTTCCAATATTTACTGTTTTTATAAGAGACATTTTTTGAGGTTCAATAGCATATATTTTTGTATTTATATTTATTTCTTTTAATCTTTTTGCTACTCCCATCAAAGTTCCTCCTGTACCGATACCTGAAATAAACTTATCAACTTTTATTTTATCTGTTATTTCTTTACCAGTAGTTTGATAATGTGTTAAAACATTATCAATATTGTTAAATTGATTAAGTAAAAAGCAATTATTCTCTTTTGCAAAAGATTCCGCTAAAGAAATACATTTCTTAAAACCGCCTTCTTCTTTGGAAACTAAAGTTACATTTGCACCATATAGTTTCATTATATCTATTCTTTCTTTACTTACCCAATTTGGCATAAATATATATACTGGATGTTTATAATAGGCTCCTATAGCTGAAAGAGAAATACCAGTATTTCCACTTGTTGCTTCAACTAAAGGTGTATTTTTTAATAAAAGATTCTCTTTCTTTGCTTTATTTATTATATATAAAACTATTCTATCTTTAATACTACCAGTAAGATTATAATATTCTAATTTAACAAAAGTACTTTTTTCCTCACCTTTATATTTATAATTTATTTTTATTAGTGGTGTATTTCCAATTATATTATTCATAAAATCACCTGTAGTATTATATGAAAAAAAAATAAACCTGCATGGTTTATTTTTCTTTTTTACTATCAGATTTTTTTCTTAATTCTGTATTTAATATTTGTTTTCTTAAACGATAATTTAATGGTGTAATTTCTACTAGTTCATCATCATTTATATAATCCAAACATTGTTCAAGTGACATTTTTCTTGGTCTTTTTAAAACTACCGTATGATCTTTACTTGATGTTCTTGTATTTGTTAAATTTTTTCCTTTAACTACATTAACTGCTAAATCATTATCATGATTATGTTCACCAACAATCATACCTTCATATACTTCTGTTCCTGGTTCAATAAACATTTCACCACGATCTTCTAAAGCACCAATACTATATGCTGTAGCTTTTCCTGAATCAACTGAAACTAATACTCCTGCTTTTCTTGAACCTACTTTATTACTTGCAACAGGTCTATATTCTTTATAAGTATGATTCATAATACCATATCCTCTAGTCATAGTCATAAAGTCAGTAGCAAAACCAATTAATCCTCTTGAAGGCACAACATAGTTTAATCTTACTTGATTATCTATGTTATTCATATTTATTAATTCTGCATCTCTATTTCCTAAAGATTCAATAATACTACCAACATATTCTTCTTTTACATCTATTTGTAAATCTTCATATGGTTCACAAAGTTGTCCATCTATTTCTTTTTTAATTACAACTGGTTTTGATACTTGAAGTTCAAATCCTTCTCTTCTCATGTTTTCAATTAAAATAGATAAATGCAATTCTCCACGACCAGATACTGTAAATGAATCTAAATCTAATCTTTCAACTTTTAAACTAACATCTCTTTCAGTTTCTTTTTTTAATCTTTCTTCTATTTTACTTGCAGTAAGTATTTTACCTTCTTTTCCACAAAATGGACTTGTATTAACTCCAAAAGTCATTTGTAAAGTTGGTTCATCTATTCTTAGTTTTGGAAGTGCCTCTTCTTTACCTATTTCACATATTGTTTCACCAACACTTATATCAGGTAATCCTGAAATAGCAATAATATCTCCAGCTTTTGCTTCTTCTATTTCTATAGCGGTTCTACTTGAAAGATCTGTCATATAAAAATAATGGATGGGAAGTTTAAAAGTATTGTCAATGGCGGGTGGACTGTGGCTAGTGAATAGTAGCAAACCAACGAGCTACTGGCGACTGGCTATCTAGCCACAGGCAACCCAGCCAAAAAATTTATAAAGTATTTGATTTTATGAAAAGTATAAGTTCTAAAAATTTAGACAGTTTTAAGATGGAAGAGGATTTAAAAAAATCAATTTTGAAAACCGGAACAAGTATTCTTGGTATAGTTTGTAAAGACGGAGTTATAATTGCTGCAGATAGACAAGTTAGTGCAGGAAATATTGTC
>CAZAPU010000057.1:0-4263 GCA_964487215.1 uncultured Mycoplasma sp.
TATAACTGATGAAAGAATGAGATTTGATTTTTCATGTGATAGAAAATTAACTGAAGAAGAAAAAACCGCTGTAGAAGAATTAGTAAATAATTGGATAAAAGAATCACTTCCAGTTACAGTAGAGGAAATGAAAAAACAAGATGCCATTAATTCTGGTGCAGAGTGTATGTTTATAGAAAAATATCCCGATATTGTTACAGTGTATTCAATTGGAAATATTTCTAAAGAACTATGTGGTGGACCACATGTAAAAAATACTAATGAATTAGGAACTTTTAAAATAATAAAAGAAGAAGCTTCTTCGGCAGGAGTAAGAAGAATAAAAGCTATACTTGAGTAAAAAAATTAGTTATACTAATTTTTTTTTATTACCTTGACTTTAATATATATTTTAGGATACAATACTTATATATAATAAGGAGTTGTTAGTATGGATGAATTTAATGTTGATGATTTTAATACAAATCAAACAAAAGTAGGATTAGCAGGCTTTAATCCTAATGTTGGTAAGAAAGTAGAAGAAGTACCAGTTGTTACTGAGACAGTTTCAAATCCTATTGAAGTAGAAACTGGATCTGGTGTTACAGAAACTTCTGAACCTAGTATTGAACAACCACAAATGGATTCTATTCCTAATGCAGCTTCTCCAGAACCAAATAATATTGAAAATAATATTAAAAATAATATAAATGAATTTGAACAAATAGCACCTCAAGTAAATGAAATAAAAACAAAAGAAACTGATACAAAAAAATCTGTAAATAGTATATTTAATGATACAAAAGCAACTGGTCCTAAAAAAATAAGATTTAAATATCAAATAATTAATAGTCAAGGTAGTAAAGTAAAAGGATATATTGATGCTTATACAAAAGAAGAGGTACAAGCATACCTAGAAAATGAAGGATATCAAATAGTAAGTATTGCTGTTTCAAAAGATATTATAATAGGTGGTTTAAAGTTAAAATATAGTGAATTAGCATTTATTTTAACTCAACTTTCTACTTATTTAAAATCTGGTATTACTTTAATAGATGCAGTTAGAATTTTAGAAAAACAATCAGTTGATCCTTATAAAAGGGTAATATTTTCTAATATTACTTATGAACTTGTAAAAGGAGAAAGTTTCTCATCTGCTTTAGAACAACAATCTAATGTTTTTCCTAAATTATTAATAAATATGGTAAAAACATCTGAAATGACTGGAGACTTACCAACTATTTTAGATGATATGACTGATTATTATACCACAGTAGATAGAACTAAAAAAGCAGCAGTAAGTGCAATGATTTATCCTACGATAATATTTATCTTTTCAATAATGGTTATTACATTTATACTTACTTATGTTATTCCAAACTTTGTTTCAATGTTTGAAGAAAATAATGCAACAGTACCAACTTTAACAAAAATAGTTATTGCCGTAAGTAATTTCTTAACTGAAAATGGTTTAGTAATAATTGGTATTATTGCAGTAATAATAATTATTTATACAATTCTATTTAAAAAAGTAAAATCATTTAGAAAAGCAATGCAATCATTTTATATGAGATTACCAATAATTAGTAATATGATTATTTATAAAGAAGTAGCAATGTTTACAAAAACTTTTGCATCTTTATTAAATCATGATGTATTTATTACAGATTCAATGGCAATACTAAGTCAAATAACTACTAATGAAGTATATGCTGATATAATACATGATTCTTTAGATTATCTATCTAAAGGTGCTAAAATAAGCGATTCATTTAAAGGAAAATGGGCTTTTCCTATAGTAGCTTATGAAATGTTATTAACAGGAGAAAATACAGGTAGATTACCAATTATGATGGATTATGTTGCAAAATATTATGATGATTTACATACAAATTATACTAAAAGATTGAATACTTTTATTGAACCAATTATGATTGTATTCTTAGCTTTAATAGTAGGAATAGTTGTACTAGCAGTAGTTATACCAATGTTTAGTTTCTATTCTCAAATACAATAGGTTTTTATGGAAATATTTTATATAGTATTATTCTTTATATTAGGAACAATTTTAGGTAGTTTTTATAATGTAGTAGGTTTTAGATTATCACTTAATCAATCTATTATTAAACCAAGTAGTCATTGTCCTAATTGTAATAAAAAATTAAGATTATTAGATTTAGTACCAATTTTATCATATATATTTTTAAAAGGTAAATGTAGATATTGTCATAAAAAAATATCTATATTTTATCCATTAGTAGAATTATTTACAGGAATTATATTTGCAGTTAGTTATTATTCTTTTGGATTTTCTTTTGAATTATTAATAGCAATTTCACTTGCATCATATTTAGCTATAGTCATAGTAAGTGATTTAAATTTTTATATTATTCCTGATCAAGTTACAATATTTTTTGGTATCTTAATATTTATAATAAATATATTTAATTATGGTATTGTTGGTGGTTTAAAATTTGCTTTATATGGATTAATAATGTTTTTATTTATGTATTTAGTAATGCTTCTTGGAAACTATATTTTTAAACAAGAATCTCTTGGTGGAGGAGATATAAAATTACTATTTGTATTAGGAATGACTATGCCAATATTATTAGATTTTATTGCGGTAATAGTAGCAACTTTTTTAGCTTTTCCTATTGCAACATATTTTTTAATAAAAAATAAAGATAAAATGTTACCTTTTGGACCATTTTTAATATTAGGATTTTTACTTTTATTTATGTTTAAAATAGATGTAAATGATATATATAATTTTCTAATAAATTTAAAAATTTAATTATTTATTAATATAAAAAACCATCTTTATTTAAAAGATGTTTTTTTAATAATACTAAATATTTATATTAAGCTATAATTGTACCAACAATTGTTACTGTTGTAATACCATTACCTAGTGTTGTTCTAGCTGGTACTGATATAAGTTTAGTTGTAGATGTCGGTAAAATCAATTTATTATTTGTATCTAACGAATAGTCTGTTGCTTCAAAAACAGTTTCTATGCCATTAGTTAATGAAGTAATTGATTCCACTGAAAATTTAGCTGGTAATTCATCTGTAACAGTTACATTAGTCGCTTCAATATTTCCGAAATTTTCTAATTTAAATGTATAAGTTAATCTATCACCAACTGAAACATTTTCTTTATCTACACTTTTTTCTATCCTAACTTCTGCATAATTAGCTTTTGGAATTGTTACACTAGGATTTGGACTAACTGGTACCGCAGTACCTGATTCAGATATTTCATGACCTACAACTTCTACTTCGTTTGTTATTTCTGTTATAGTATTATCAATATCACTTCTAACTTTTGCTACATAAGTAAATACTACTACTTCTCCTGGTTGAAGTGAATCTGGTATAACTAAAGTAAGTGGTGCTGTATTAGTTGGTGCTATTCCTGTTAATGTATCATTTCTTAACATTTTTGCACTTCCAGCAATATAATTTAAAAGTCTATCAGTATTTCCTCCTAAATTATCTTGCATTGATACTCCAAATAATGGTTCAGATCCATCATTTTCTATTCTAATCGAAAATGACAAATTTTCAGATGGCCTCCAATTGGTATTATAAGTTGATTTTTCAGCTTTTAAACTATAGTTTTCAGCTAATTGAGTAGTTGCAACATTAGAATTAGCTGCATCACTTAATCCACCATATCTATAAGTTATATTAGCTGAATTGTTCATTATAATTGCCATAATTTTTCTCCTTTCAATTAATGAATTAAATATTATTCATTTTCAATATAGTATATGTAAGTCATTAATATCGAATAAAAATAATAACCCATAAAAGTAATTAATATTAAAAAAATTAAAACTTAGAATTGAATTAAATAGTAAAAGAAAGTTTTAAGAGTAATCTTCTTTTCTATGGACAATTATTGTTGCTAGGAATTTATATAATTTCATAAAATAATTTGAAAGGAGTATTTATATGAACAGAAATTGCAATAATAATTTTTCTCCTTGTGGAAAAGGAAAAGATGATAATAATAATGTAGTATTTATAGGATGTCCTGGAGCTAGAGGAGCAACAGGACCAACAGGACCAGCCGGTCCTACAACAATTACAGTTGGTGAAACAACAACAGGTGTTCCAGGAACAGAAGCAATTGTAACTAATGTTGGAACAAATGAAAATGTTATTTTAGATTTTATTATACCAGCAGGAGCAACAGGACCTCAAGGATTAATTGGTCCAACAGGCCCAGCAGGAGCAACAGGATCTCAAGGTTTAATTGGTCCAACAGGCCCA
>CAZAPU010000058.1:0-3936 GCA_964487215.1 uncultured Mycoplasma sp.
TAAAAAATCTACACATTTTTTTATTTCGTGTAGATTTTCTTCAAATCAGTTCTAAAGGTCTTTTTAACTTCTCGTTCTAGTTTGATATCCTGTTGTAGTCTTACAATTTGGGCCTGCATTACATGCTGTAGTTGACCAGGCAGACCAACTATTTGATACATGTTGGCATACTGGTGTATTAGTACAAAAACTTGTTGCACCAGCACAATCTGAACCACCACAAGCACCATCATGTAAAAATGCTCCATCTTTATTACAAACAGTTCCAATTTGTGTGTCACCAGAATTACAAGCACCTGCTCCTGCATAACTACTTGTACTAGAATTTAATATAGAATATAAAGTTGTTGTTTTACAAATATCAGGTTGATTAATATCACATGGTTTTTCACTTGGATTACTCCAATTTGAATATTGATAAATAGTTACGGAACTACCATCTGTTGTATTTGTAATTTCATTACCAGTATTACCTGTTTTATTCTTATATCCAACTATTTTCATAGTTACCTTGCCTTTTGATATATTCTTTGTTACTGCTAAGGTACCAATACATTTTTTCATATTGCTCTCACAAGTTACAGAAACTGAATTATTATTAATATACATTGCTGGTTTTGTTCCTAATTCTTGATTAGATTCTATTGTCAATATTATATTATTTCCAACCTCTGCTACTGTTGGTACAGCATTATTGCTTACAATATTTACTCTTGTCAAACTAGGTGGTGTTGTATCAACTGGATTTTCTTGTTTATTTTTTACAGTTACTATTACCATTGCTTGTTGTTTGTTATCTTCTGTTTCAGCCGTTATAACTGCAACACCTTGTCCTATTCCTTTTATTTGACCTTTATTAGAAACAGTTACTACTCCTTCATTATTTGAAAACCATTTTATACTTTTATTAGTAGCTGTGTCTGGCACAATAGTAGCAGTAATTTGTTGAGTATCACCAACAAATATACTAGTTGAAGTCTTATCTAACTTTATTCCTGCTACTCTTTTTAAATCAACCGCTGGTCTTACATGAATAGCATTAGTTATTGTTGTTTCACCATCAGTTATAGTAATTGTTGTATCACCTGCTTTTTTTGCAGTTAAATATCCATCATCACTTACAGTTACAATAGATTTGTTTTTTGTCTCATAATTTAGTGCTTGATAACATTCTGTTTCATTTCCAATATCTAAGTTTAATCTGCTTTTTTCTTTTCCTACTTCTACAATAATTCCATCCTCAGTTGATAAAGAATCTTTTGTCAGTTTTTTACATATTACTACTTGAATTATAGCTTGTTTTAATTTTGTTTTTCCTAATTCAGAATTAATAGTAACAGCAAATTTACCAGTTGTTAAAGGAATTAATTTATTAGTTACCTTTTTACCAATTAATTGTCCTTTAGCAAGTAATTCAACAATGCCTTCATTTGTAACTCCAAACTTATATCTTGTTTGATTTAAATTTCCTCTTCCTAAAGCAGTCACAGAAAACTCTGTTTGTTCATTTAAATAAATTACATTAGGAATATTTGTACTTATACTAGTTAATTTTCCATCTTTAATAGTACAACCTTGTATTATTAAAACTACTATCAATAAAATTATTAAGGCTGATATTAAAACAACAAATTTTATATTCTTTTTTAATTTATTCAATAAACTATCATTTTCTTCTTTTACTTCTTCAAAGTTGCTTGCTTCAAAAGCATTGCTTTCTTCTTCTATTTCAAAATCATTAGTTTCTTTAGTTTCTTTTTTTACTCTTTTCTTATTGATAATTGTTTTTTTTCTTTTAGTATTAGTAGTTTCCTCTCCTAATACTTCTTGTTTAGAATATTTCTTTGCACCTTTTATTTCTTTAAATTCATCGAAGTTACCCTCTTCAGCATAAAAATCATCACTATCATTAGCTGATGTTTTTTTGAAACTTCCTAGAAGTGCATCTAAAAAACTTTGATTTCTTTTTCCCATTTATATCACCCTCATTGGTATATCTTATCTATACTTAATAATATTATAAATTCATTTTTTAGTCAATCTTTTATTGATTATTAACCTCATAAAATATATAATTATTTATGGAGGAAATAACTATGGATTGTGTATTTTGTAAAATTATTAATAATGAATTACCTTCATATACTATTTATGAAGATGATGTTGTTAAAGTATTTTTAAGTATTGAACCGGACTCAAATGGCCATACTTTAATTGTACCAAAGAAACATTTTGTTGATATAACTGATATAGATGAAGATACAATTAATCATATTAACAAAATAGCTAAAGATATATATAAATTATTGAAAGAAAAATTCAATTTTCAAGGATTAAAACTTCTTCAAAATAATGGTTGTTTACAACAAGTAAAACATTATCATTTACATTTAATTCCTTATTATAATAATAATTCTAAATTATCTTTAGATGAAGTATATAATATAATAAAAAAATAAAAGGGAAAACCTTTTATTTTTTTATTAAACATGCTTATAAATTAACAAGTTACAAAAGAACTTAAAATTATAGCTAAAAGTATATAAAGTACAACAACTATAACTAATCCATAGTTTCCATGATCTTGATTAGAGTCACAACAAGAAGAATTTGTGTTTTGCATAAAGCTCACCTCCTAAATCCAAGCACCTAGTATAATTATTAGTAAGATAAATAAAACTAATACGATTGCTGATGATGATACATAGTTCATAATTTATTCCCCCTTTTTTATTGTTCTAACTTATTTTATGGGTAATGATAAATTTTGTGTATATAAAAGTCTATTTTCTTGTCTTTTTATTTTATTTTTGTTATGATTATAATTGTAGTTTTAAAGGAGGATATTATAAATGAAGAAACTTACAAAAATATTAGCTGTACCACTTTTAGTACTAGCATTAGCTGGATGTGGCAAGATACCAGTTTTAGAAAATGGACAAGAAGCTGTTGTAACATTAAAAGAAGGAAGTATATCTGCTGATGAATTATATCAAGAATTAAAACTTGCTTATGCTCAAAACATATTAATGGACAAAATTGATACAATTATTCTAGGAGAAAAATACGAAGAAACAGAGGAAGAAAAAACATATATTCAAGGATATATTGATGATTTAAATAAAACAGCTGAACAATATAATTATTCTGTTGAATATATTCTACAATATAGTTATGGATTAAATAGTGTTGAAGAATTTAAAAAAGCTTTATCATTAAATTACAAAAGAGAAACAGCAGTTAAAGATTATTTAAAAGAACAACTTAGTGATAGTGAAATTGAAAAATATTATAATGAGAGTATTTATGGTGATATTAATGCTAAACATATTTTAATTAGTCCAGAAACTTTAGATGGAATGACATCTGAAGAAATTGCCGAGAAAAAAGAAGAAGCTTTAAAAGAAGCAAAAAATATTATTAAGAAATTAAATGATGGAGAAGATTTTGATAAACTTGCAAAAAAATATTCAGATGATTCAAATACAAAAGAAAACGGTGGAGATTTAGGATGGTTTAACACTGGTGAAATGCAACAAGAATTTGAAACAGCTGCTTATGCACTAAAAAAAGGAAAATATACTACTACTCCAGTTGAAACAACTTATGGATATCATATAATTTATAAAGTTGATGAAAAAGATAAACCTAAATTAAAAGATGTAAAAGATAAAATTATTAATAATTTAGTACAAGAAAAATTAGCTAATGATGCTACACTATTATATAAAACACTTGAAAAAATTAGAAAAAATAGTGATTTAGAAATAGTTGATTCAGAATTAAAAGATATTTATAATACTTATTTAAATAATATAATTGCTAATGCTGAAGCTCAAGCAAAATCTGCTTCAAATTAAAATAAAAATTCCAATTTGGAATTTTTTTATATTGTAATCTCAACCGCACCACTTAATAATAAATTAATTTTATGTA
>CAZAPU010000059.1:0-3908 GCA_964487215.1 uncultured Mycoplasma sp.
ACCATCAACCATATTCATGATTCTTTCTACTTCACCACCAAAATCAGCATGTCCTGGAGTATCTAATATATTAATACGATATCCAGCATAATTAATTGCTGTTGTTTTAGCTAAAATAGTTATTCCTCTTTCTCTTTCAATGGCATTTGAATCCATCATTCTATCTTGCACTTGCTCATTATCTCTAAATGTTCCTGAATCTTCAAGTAATTTATCAACTAATGTAGTTTTACCGTGATCGACATGGGCAATAATTGCAATATTCTTTTTTTTCATAATAACACTTCCTTAAGCACCGACAAATTATATCATAAAAACACATAAAATGTAAAGTATTTACACAAAAAAAGAATAATTAAATTATTCTATTAAATTGATGTGTTTTTTATGTAAATTGTCAATTACTTGATAGTGTAAAATGTCAATTTTGAATTTCATTGACAGCTATTATTACAGCAAGTTTACCATATTCATAAGTTAGTCCACCTTGTTGATATGCAATATAAGGTTCTCTTATTGGCCCATCGCATGATAGTTCAATAGAAGATCCTTGAGTAAAAGTTCCTGCTGCCATTATTACTTTATCATTATATCCAGGCATATCCCATGGAATTGGAGTTACATTTGAATCTATTGGTGAACCATATTGAATTCCTTTACAATATTTAACAAGTTTATCTTTATCATTAAATATTATATTTTGGACAATATCTACCCTTTCTTCTTGACAGGTTGGTTCGACAATATATCCTAATTCTTGCATTAATTTACTTGTAAAAATTGCTACTTTCAAACTTGATTTAACTACAGATGGTGCTAAAAATAAACCCTGTAAAATTAACTTATTCATGCCAAGAGATGGTCCAACTTCTTTACCGCAACCTGGTACTGTTAATCTTTCACTACAAAGTTCTACTAAATCTTTTTTACCTACTACATAAGCACCATTTGGTGTAATACCTCCACCTAAATTCTTAATTAATGAACCAATCACAATATCAGCACCTACTTCGGTTGGTTCTTTAGTAGTAACAAATTCACAATAACAATTGTCAATCATAATAATTGTATCTTTAGAAATATTTTTTATATACTTTATTACTTTTTCTAATTTTTCAATAGAAATGCTTTTTCTAGTTGAATAGCCCTTTGATCTTTGAATTTCAATTACTTTTACAAAAGATTTTTTCAATCTTTCCCCAATCTTTTCATAATTAAAATCATCATCTATTAAATCTATTTGTTCATAATTTACTCCAAAAGATTTTAATGAACTATTATTATCAGCAATGCCTATTACAGAATCTAAAGTATCATATGGTTTTCCTGTTATTGAAAGTAAAGTGTCATTAGGTCTAAGTATTCCAAATAAACATACTGTAATTGCATGAGTTCCTGAAATAAATTGTGATCTAACTAATGCATCTTCACATTTAAAGATATCAGCAAACACTTTTTCTATTGTATCTCTTCCAATATCATTGTAGCCATATCCAGTAGTTGAAGAAAAATGAGTTTCAGAAATATTATTTTTTCTAAATGCTTCTAACACTTTTTTACTATTTTCATAGCATATATCATCAACTTCTTTAAATTTATTTATTAATGATTCCTCAACATTTTTTGAAAGTTCTAATATTTTATTATCTATTTTCATCAAAGCCTCCATCAACTCTTATTATTTCATTATTTATATAATTTGCTGTCGAAATGAAATAAATAACTTCTGCTATTTCTTCTGGAGTAGCAAATCTTTTTAACAATATTTTGTTAATTTCTTTATTTTTAAATTCTTTACTTAATTCATTATTCATTTTAGTTTCTACCCAACCTGGGCAAATACAATTAACCCTAATAGGAGCATAATATTTAGCAAGATTATGTGTTAAAGATATAAGTCCTGCTTTTGAACAATCATAATCAACACTCTCTGGATAATAAGTATCTATTCCATTAGTAGAACTAATATTGATAATGCTTCCAAATCCTTGTTCTTTCATAAAATTACCAATTAATCTACTAAGTAAAAATGGTGCAATTAAATTAATATCTAGTGTTTTAATAAAATTATCTTTTGTTTTATCTTGAAAATCAGTATCTATAGCTATTCCAGCATTATTTATTAAAACATCTATTCTATTAAATTTTGATATGACAAAATTCACCATATTTTTTATCTCATCTTCCATTTCTAAATTACATTTTATTGTATCTACAATAACATTATAGGAACTTTGTAATTTTTTTTTTAATTGATTGGCAGATTCTTGACTATTATTATAATTAATTATGATATTGTATCCATTTTTAGCAAAATATGTAGCAGTTGCCTTTCCAATACCACTACTAGCACCAGTAATTAATACTACTTTATTCATAAATATCTCTCCCTTTTAACGAACATATTATACCATAAAAGAAAAAAACTTCAATAGAAGTTTTATTTTTGATATTTTGCATAACCCATTCTTGATGTTGGAGTAAATCCATAATCAGCTTTTACTAAATCATCTATTCTATTAACAATATTAGCACAAGTTAATTCTACTGTATTAGGTTGTTCTATAACTACTCTAGTAGATGGTTCTCCAATAATTGTCCAATCATTTTTATCTACTTCACCTTTAGAATAAACTTTACCAATACATTCTATTTCTAAGAGTATTCCTTCTTTTGTTTCAGCAGTTATAACAGCACTCATTCCTGTTGCATATCCTTTTGGTATAGTCATATTAAGAGTTGTTGAGTGTAATTCTTCATCATTTGTTAATGGTACACATTTTTGAGTTTGGTTTATTATTTCTAACCCAAAACGATCAGCTAACCAACCAGCTACATTCCACATATAACTTGGTAAAAATTTACCATCTTCTATTAATTTATTTCTTTCTTCAGAACTTATGTTATCAACTACTGCTATTTCCTTTTCAAAATCTTCTAATGATAAACCTGCACCATGAGCTTTTGCTAAAGCTATACCATAATCTTCAACATTATAACTAGAACTTCCTTTAATTTTAGTGATTTTATGAGTTGTTCCTGCTAAAGAATAAATTAAATTACCCCAAAAATAATCTTGATAACCACAACCAGTAATAACGGATTTATTTTCTTTAGCTAATCTATCAATTTCTTTAGTAACATTAGGATTAGAATTCCATGAATAAAATGCTTCTTCACAAGTTGTAATAGCATTAATTCCTAATTTTGCACAAATAAGTAAAATATCTTTTACATCATTTAATAAACTCATGGTTGTAACAATTACAACATTTGGTTTTAATTCTTGTAATCTTTCTTCAACATTATTAATACTTTCAACTATTATACCTAGATTTTGACATTCTATAATACTTCCGATATCTTGTCCAACAATATCTTCACTTATATCAAATGCTCCTACTATTTCCATCCCTTTTTCAATAGCATATTTCATTGTATATTTACTCATCTTACCGCATCCATATTGTACTACTTTATATTTTTCCATAATAATATCCTCCTAATATAATTTTAACATAATAAAACTAACACGAAAATAGATGTGATAAAACTTGACAAAAAAAGAACTTAGTTTTACTAAGCTCTTATTAGTTATATCTCTTTTGTCCAAAATTGTTATGTCTATGACTGTTATGTTCAGCCTTTTTCTTATCACGGCAATCTTTACATCTAGCAGGTTCATTAAGAAATCCTTTTTCCTTATAGAATTCTTGATCTCTAACAGTAAAAACAAATTCATTACCACAATCTTTACATTTAATTGTCTTATCTTTCATTTTATTTCCTCCTTCTTAAAAATATTGTTTATATAGTTATAATAATTTTCAAAAAGGTCACGGAAATATAAAATAAATAATAAACTTCAAGAATTATAACACTATTTTAATAAATATGCAAGTTATTAA
>CAZAPU010000060.1:0-3801 GCA_964487215.1 uncultured Mycoplasma sp.
CCATATTTAGAACGAGCTTTTTTACGATCTTTTACTCCTTGAGTATCCATAGTACCACGAACAATATGATATCTAACTCCGATTAAGTCCTTAACACGGCCTCCACGGACTAAAACAACACTATGTTCTTGTAAATTATGTCCTTCTCCAGGAATATAACAATCTACTTCTTTACCATTACTTAATCTAACTCTGGCATATTTTCTTAAGGCAGAGTTAGGTTTCTTTGGTGTTTTTGTTCCTACACGAACACATACTCCTCTTTTTTGAGGTGCTGCTACTGCTGATGTAGTTCTTTCCAAAGTATTTAATCTAATTCCTAAAACAGGTGATTTACTTTTTCTTGATTTATCTGTTCTTTTCTTTCTAATAAGTTGATTAATCGTTGGCATAGTTTCTCCTTTCTATACACATATCCAGGTGTATCATTTATTACAATTTTATTAAGTTTGCCCAAAGCAAACTCAAATAAATTTCAAACATTGATAATATACCATTATCTACTTTTTTTGTCAATAATTATTTTATTCTTTATTTATTTTTTTTATACAAAAAAAAGTAATAATTAACAATTATTACTTTTATCTCTTATTATTCAGATTGTTTTACAATATTAGCAGCAATATTTGATACTCTTGTTGAGAATAATGGTAATAATTTTTCTAATAACTGCTTATCAGTAATTTCCATCATTCCTTCGTTTTCAGCATCATATTGCATAACAAAGTATTTGTCTGTTACATCTTCTTCATCAGGAGTTACCTCATTAACAATTGCATAAACAATATCATTATATTTGATTACATCCAACACTATTACTTTATCAGTTTCTGAAAAAGTAAGCACATCATTTCTTTCTATCACACTAACTCCTCCTCATTCAATTTATATTCTTTATTATTTTTTACCTTTACCAAATACTTGAGATCCCATTACTCCAATAATTCCTGCTTCAGCAAGTGATATACCGCCTAAAACATTTGCTTGGAATAACATGCTAATTCCAGTTGTTAAAGCACCAGCTGCAGCAAGAAGTAAAGCAATTTTACCCCATGATTTTTTAGTTAATTTAAAATTCTTTGCTTTATTAATAATTTTTTTGAATCTTGATTCTTTTTGTTCTTCTTCCTGTTTTGATTCTTTATTTGTTTCTTCTTGTTTTGACTCATCATTAGAATTTGTTTGTTCTTGTTCAGATTGATTATTTTCTGTTGCATTCTTTGTTTCTTTGTATTTTTCCAATCTTTCATCTAATAGCTTCTTTGAATCTTCTGGCTTATCCATTAAATGAGTTAAGTCTTCATTTAATTTCTTATCAGTATCGCTTCTAGTATCTATATTGTCTTGATTTAGTTTACCTACCAATGTCATAAGTCTAGCTTTATCAGCTTCTAAGGTTTCTCTTCTAAATTCATTTTGTGGGTCTAATCTTAAATCTTGTCTATCTTGTTCAATTCTTAATTGCATATTTGCTATATCGCGATATCTTCTATTTTCTTCTAATTGTAATTGATTTAATTGCGTTATATTTGTAAAAATATTGCTTCTTTCTCTTGCAAGATCTGTTAAATTGGTATTTAATCTTTCAAGTTCTGCAGTAACATCTTCCCCACGAGCTTGTCTTGCCATTGCTTCCATTAAAAGAGTACCATTTTCAGCATAACTATTATTTGATTCATTTTCTGCAGCAGTCAAATTTAATATTTGAGCATTTATTTCATTAACATGCTCCAAAATTCCATCTAGCAAATTATTTATTTGTTGGTTATTCACAACTATACATCTCCTTTTTTACGAGCATTATTATAACACTTTTTACTGATTTTGTAAAGTTTTCTATTGTTTAATAAGTTAATTGTACAATAAAATATATCTTTTGTAAACGATTTTTATATTAATTTTTTTAAACTTATTAATTTTTCTTTTTCTTCTACTAATTTTTCTCTATCTAATTTAACAATATTTTCTGGTGCCTTATTAACATAGTTTTCATTAGCTAAAAGATTTTCTCTTCTTAAAATTGATGCCTCTAATTTTGATATTTCTTCTTTTATTGCATCAATATCAACAGTTTTACCTTCTTCAAAAAAGGTAATATCAATGTATTTAGAATTATAATTATAGCTATCTAATGAATCATCTTTCTCATTAATTATTAAATTATCATCAATTCTTAATGTTAATTTATAAATATCTAATAAGTTTTCTTCACAATTAATAATTACTCTTGCTGTTTTAGTAATTTCGTTTTGTACTTTTAGATTTCTAATTGCTTGTATATCTAAAATTACTTTATCTATAATTTGTTCTTCTTCATTAAATATTTCATTTTTATTATATTTTGGATAATTACTTATCATAATACTTTCATCTTTTATTGGTAACATTTGATATATTTCTTCTGTAACAAAAGGTATATAAGGATGTAACATTTTTAATATATCAGTTAATACTTTTATAAGAACACTTTTCGTATTATTATTATTTAATTTATTTTTACAAAATTCTATATAATTATCACAAAAATCATCCCAGATAAAATTATAAAGTATACTACCAGCATTATTAAATTCATATTTATCCATATATTTTGTTACTTCTTTAATTGTTTTATTTAGTTTTGAGATGATCCATTTATCTGTAATATCTATATTATTAAGATTTAAGTCTTCTTTTGTAAAACCATCTAGATTCATTAATACAAATCTTGAGGCATTCCATAGTTTATTAATAAAATTCCATGCTGAAGCTACTTTTTCTTCATCATATCTTAAATCTTGTCCTGGTGCAGAATTAGTTGTAATAAAGAATCTTAAAGCATCTGTTCCATATTTTTCAATAACATCTAATGGATCAACACCATTTCCAAGACTTTTACTCATTTTTCTACCTTGTTTATCTCTTATAAGTCCATGAATTAAACATTCTTTAAATGGTCTTTGATCAGTAAACTCTAAGCCTTGAAATACCATACGACATACCCAAAAATAAATAATGTCATATGCAGTAACTAGTACATTAGTTGGATAATATCTTTTTAAATCATCTGTTTTTTCAGGCCATCCCAGTGTAGAAAAAGGCCATAATGCCGAACTAAACCAAGTATCCAATACATCAGTATCTTGTTTCCATCCTTCTTCTTTAGGTGCTTCTATTCCAACAAATATTTCTTCGCCTTTATACCAAGCAGGTATTCTATGACCCCACCAAAGTTGTCTTGAAATACACCAATCATATGTAATTTCCATCCAATGATTCATAATTTTCTCAAATCTTTTTGGTACAAAATTAACTTTAGAATCTTTATCAGTTTGATTTTCTAAAACTCTATCTGCAAGAGGTCTCATCTTTACAAACCATTGCTTAGATAAATATGGTTCAACCATTACATTAGTCCTTTCAGAATGGCCAACATTATGAACTATTTCATCTATTTTTAATAATAATCCTTGATTCTTTAAATCTTCAATTAATTTATCACGACATTCAAATCTATCTAGTCCTTCATAACCTATTGCTTTATCATTCATTGTTCCATCTGGATTAATACATAGTATTCTTTCTAGATTATGTCTATTTCCAACTTCAAAATCGTGAGCTGGAGTTATCTTAACACAACCTGTCCCAAATTCTGGATCAGCATGTTCATCAGCAATAATTGGAATAAGTTTATTAACAATAGGTAATACAACATTTTTACCAATAAATCTTTTATATCTTTCATCTTTTTCATTAACAGCAACAGCAGTATCACCAAATAATGTTTCTGGACGAGTTGTAGCTACTTCAAGATAATCATTT
>CAZAPU010000061.1:0-3783 GCA_964487215.1 uncultured Mycoplasma sp.
TATGAATGGTAATTACAGTTGGGTTTTACGAGGCTATAGTTATTTATCTAGTAGTTATGTTGGTTTATTTGGTTTTAATCGAGATAATGGAAGTGGTAATGTAATTAACAATTATACTTTTCGCTCAACTTTAGTAAAATAAAAAATATAAGGAATTAAATATTTAATATTATTTAAGTATTTAATTCTTTTTTTTGTTGAATATAAAAATATGTTTTTAAATATATTAACATATTAAAAGTATATTTTTTGTGGTTTGCAAAGATAATTTAAATAATTTATATTACTTAATCAAAGGAGAAAATATGGAATATTTAAATGAAATAAAAAATGTAATAGAAAAGAATATAGTTAATCAAAGAAAATATGATTATTATAAAAATAATTCATTAGTTAATATTTATTTTGAAGTAGGAAGATTATTAGTAGAAGCACAAGGTGGAAGAGAAAGAAGCAAGTATGGAGATAATTTAATAAAGAATTGGAGTATTGAATTAACTAACATTTATGGTAAGGGATATGATTATACTAATTTATCAAGAATGAGACAATTTTATATTGCCTTTGAAAATATTGGGACACTGTCCCAAGAATTATCCTGGAGTCATTATTATAAATTATTGCAAATAAAAGATGAAAATAAAAGGAATTATTATATTAATTTATGTATTAAACAAAATTTATCAGTTAGACAATTAAGAGATATGATAAAAAACAATGCATATGAAAGATTAAGTTATAAAGATAAAGAGAATATCAATATTATAGCTAATGAAGAAACATTTGATATAACAGATATGATAAAAGATCCAATATATATTAATATAGATAAAAATGTTGATAGATTAAGTGAAAAAGTATTAAAACAAATAATCTTAGAACAAATAGAAAAGTACTTTATAGAATTAGGAGTAGGTTATGCATTTATTGGTAGTGAGTATAGATTAGGTAATTCATATTGTGATTTGTTGTTTTATAATTATGAATTAAATTCATTTGTAGTAATTGAATTAAAAATAAGAAAACTAATAAAACAAGATATAGGACAAATAGAATATTATATAAATTATATAGATATAAATAAGAAGAAAAGTTATATGAATGAAACAGTTGGAATAATACTTTGCAAAGAAAATAACAAGTTAGTTATGAAATATTGTTCTAATCCTAATATTTATGAAACTACTTATGAATTAGTGCTTAAATCTTGTTAAAAAGTCATATTTGGCTTATAATAATATTATAAATATCGGAGGTTTTTATGGAAGACAAGAAAAGAATTGATGAGTTAGTTGAATTATTAAATAGATATAATCATGAGTATTATATTTTAGATAAACCTAGTGTTGATGATTATGAATATGATCGTTTAATGCAAGAATTAATTAAATTAGAAAAGAAAACTTCTTATATTAGAAAAGATTCTCCTACAGAAAGAGTAGGATCTACTGTTATATCTTCTTTTGAAAAGGTTACTCATAAATTACCAATGTTATCGTTAGGTAATGTTTTTAATGAAGATGAAATTGTTAAATTTGATGAAAGAATAAAAAAAGAAGGATTTAATCCTAAATATGTTGTTGAATTAAAAATAGATGGTTTGGCTATTAGTTTAATATATGAAAATGGATTACTAGTTCGTGGTGTTACTCGAGGAGATGGTATTGTTGGTGAAGATATTACTCATAATGTAAAGACAATAAAAGATATACCTCTAAAATTAAATAAAAATGTTGATATTGATGTTCGTGGAGAAATATATATAAATAAAAAAGAGTTTGAAAGAGTTAATAAATTAAGAGAAAAAGAAGGTTTATCTTTATTTCAAAATTGTCGTAATTTAGCTAGTGGAACAGTTCGAAGTTTAGATTCAAGTATTGCCAAAGAAAGATGTTTAAATAATTTTATTTATCATTTACCTAATCCAAAAGATTATAATATTTATTCTCATGAAAAAGCATTAGAATTTATGTCTGAATTAGGTTTTGTTGTCAATAAAAATAGAAAAGTTTGTGATAATATAGGTGAGGTTATAGCATTTATAAAAGAAACAACAGAAAAAAGAAGTAATTTACCATATGATATTGATGGTATGGTTATAAAAGTAGATGATATTTTGATGCAAGAAGCCCTTGGATATACCGCAAAAAGTCCTAAATGGGCAACAGCATATAAATTTCCAGCTGAAGAAGTTGTTACTAAATTAGCTGATATTATTTTTACAGTAGGAAGAACAGGTAAAATTACACCAAATGCTGTACTAGAACCAGTTAAGGTAGCAGGTTCAACTATTTCTAGAGCAACATTACATAATGAAGATTTTATAAAAGAAAAAGATATAAAGATCGGAGATTATGTAGTAATAAGAAAAGCTGGAGATGTTATACCAGAGGTTGTTAGTGTTAAATTAGATAGAAGAGAAAATGTTAAAGAATTTAATATGATTAATAAATGTCCTGTATGTAATTCTAATTTAATAAAAAAGGAAAATGAAGCACATTATTTTTGTTTAAATGAAAATTGTGATGCTAGAAATATTGAAAAAATAATTCATTTTGCAAGTAGAACTGCTATGAATATAGATGGCCTAGGAGAAAGAATTGCAGAAGATTTTTACAATTTTGGTTATTTAAAAAGTATTAAAGATATTTATTTATTAAAAAATTATAAGGAAGAATTAATGGAATTAGAAGGTTTTGGTGAAAAATCAATTAATAATTTACTTCAAGCAATTGAAAATTCAAAAAACAATTCATTAGAGAAACTATTATTTGGATTAGGTATAAGACATTTTGGAAGTAAAAGTGCTTTAATTCTTGCAAAAAATTACCCTAATATAGATTTATTAAAAAATGTAAGTGTTGAGGAATTAACTAAAATAAATGACATTGGAGAAATAATGGCTTTATCTATTTATGATTATTTTCACAATGAAAACAATTTAAATTTAATTGAAGAATTAAAATCTTTAGGTTTAAATATGAAATATTTAGGTAGTAAAATAAATAAAAAAGAAACTTTTGCTGATAAAAAGTTTGTAATAACAGGTACAATTAGTTTTATTGCAAGAGACAGGTTAAAAGAGTTAATTGAATCATATGGTGGTAAATGTATTGATTCAGTTAGTAAAAAAACAGATGTTGTAATAGTAGGTGATACTCCAGGAAGCAAATTTGACAAAGCAAAAGAGTTATCTATTGAAATATGGAATGAAGGTATGTTAAAATCAAAACTAGAAGAGGTAGATTAAAATGAATAAAAAAGGATTTACTCTAGTGGAACTATTATTTGTTGTTGTTTTAATGGCTATTATTGCTATGATTACGATGCCTAATATTTTTGAGATGTTAGATTCAAGTAAAACAAAAAAATATGAGGAATATGAGAAAATTCTTGTTGAAAATTTAAAATTGTATAACATTGATAAAAAAGAAGAATTATGGGTAAATGGTGCTGCTTCTATATCAATTAGTGGTACAGATTTATTACAATTTAATCCTGATATTAATATAGATGGTTGTCAAATTAATGAATTAAATATTATTAGAACAAATAATAATTATCAATATTCTGTATGTTTAGCTTGCCAATATGATAAAAATGATGCAACCAAAATAATATATTATCCAACTAATTGTAATGAGTAAAGTGTAATAAAATACACTTTTTTATTGTAAAAATATAGTATTTTTGGTAAACTTAAATTATAAGAATAGGAGTGTGTTTACTATGGAAAATAAAAAGACGACAATATTAACAATTGTAGGAGTATTAGTAATGATA
>CAZAPU010000062.1:0-3443 GCA_964487215.1 uncultured Mycoplasma sp.
TAAAGATGAAATTACAAAAGCAAGGATGTTTTTAGGAAATATGAAATTTACTCGAGATGAAATGATTAGTAATATTAAAGATTTAAGTAATGGGACTAAAGCAAAATTATTTCTTGTTAAATTAGTATTAGATAAATGTGATGTTTTAATACTTGATGAACCAACAAGAAATGTAAGTCCTTTATCAAATCCTGTTATTAGAAATGTTTTAAAAGAATATAAAGGCACTATTATTAGTGTATCTCATGATAGAAAATATATTAATGAAGTAGTAAATGCCCTTTATATTCTAACACCAGATGGATTAGTGAAAGAAAGATAAGGAGGTATCTATGGGAAAAGTAATATTAGTAAAAGATTCATTAAATGCAGTAATAATTTCACCAGATGAAGCTACTTATGAATTAATAAATAATGAGCAAGGAGAATTTTATAATGTCTTTTCTGAAAGATTGAATAAGTATTTGACTAGAAAAGTTGGTGAAATTGCTAAAGCAGGTGCTAATGTAATTTTTGAAAGAGGACTTTGGTCAAGTAAAGATAGAAAAGAAATAAAAGAATATTATAAAAATAATGGAGTAGATTGTGAAATACATTATGTATGTGTTGATGATGATACTTGGAAACAAAATATTGCAGAAAGAAACCAAAGAGTATTAGATGGTAATGGTGGCTCTGATTTTTATTTAGATGAAGGATTAATGAAAAAACTAGAATCTAAATGGGAAGAACCTACTGAAGATGAATATGATGTAATATATAAAGTAGAAAGATAAAAGTAGAATTTATGACACTATGACACTATAAATGCATGTTGGGTACTCACAAGCAGTGTGTCATAGTGTCATTTTTATAAATTTATCCAAATTAATGTTAAAAAATGGATAATTTTGATATAATATAGTTTATAAAAAGGGAGTGCTAGTAAAGGCTTTATTAAGTTTTTATTTGCACTTTTTTGTTAGGAGGTTGTTTATTGATGGAAGAAGAAGGAGGATACTACGCAATAAAAGGCTTTTCATATCAATATATAGTATCCTTGATTGAAATGTTAAATTGTAAAGATGAGAACAAGGTATTTAGTTTTGAGCAATTTCAAGACTTTAATGATAATGAACTAATTTATCAAATGAAGTATAAAGAAACTCAACATTTTACTAATTCAAAAATTAAAGAGCCAACTATAAAATTATTTTCAGAATATTTAGAAACAAAAAAAGATTACGTATTATATGTATATTTCCCAGATAGAACTGACGAAACATTATTATTTAATACAACTAATGATCTTGATAAAGTATTGTTAAACTGTAAAATTGATAAAAAAGAATATAATTTTACTGAAAAACAGAAAAATGAATTTATTAATCATTTTAAAGTCGTTTTTTCTAAGGACTACATAGACAAAAGCAATGAACTAATTGAGTTGATAAGTAAAATTATGAATGTTTCAAAAGAGATAGCAGAAATATATTATTTTAGTTTAATTACATATATAATTAATATTATTATAAATAATATCCCTAAAAAAAGAAATTGCACGAAAAAAGAATTAGTAACTTATTTAGCTAATTCATCTGCAAAAATTTTTCATGATTATTCATTAAAGTTTTATGGAAAAGAACGATACCTAAAAAGTATAAAAAAAGAGTATTTCTTTGAAAAAAACATAAACAACCATAATAGATTATTCATCATTAATACGCCATTTACATCAATTGATGATTACTATGATTGTATTTGTAAAATAGTGAAAAGGTTTTATGTAATAAACAAGAGAAAGACTATGGTAATATCAAGTGCCCCTTATATTTATTTACCAAATATAGAATTATCAGATTTAGTAAAATTAAAAGAAAAGTTATTTAATTTGATAGGTTTTACTGATGGTTATATGTATAAGGATTCTAATTTTAATGTTGATTATATAACAAAAAAATTTCACGTAAAAGATAATATATCTTGTAAGTTAGTTAGTATCGAAGATGATATGATGAGAATAATAGATAAATTAAGTAATGATGGAATAAAGATTTATCAGTTTTACGATAGAGAACATGAGATTTTATATAAATCATTAAATCAAATCTCTATAGAGATAGATGAAGTTAATGATATTTGCAAAATTTTGAAGTAAAGGAGTGTAAAAATGGATTCAGAAAAAATAAATGCAGAGGTTATTTCAGTTAGCCCTGATAAAGTTAAGATAATGATTTATAATATGGATAATTGGAAAACAGCTGAAGATAAGCTTAAAGTTGGTTCATATTTGGAAATTAAAGATGAAAATTCAGAAGAAGATGAGTATTTAGTTGTTGCTATAATTGATAATTTTAAAATAGATTTAATTGATGTTACAAAAGTAAATGAAGATGGAGAAAAAGTAGTAGAAACAGAAAGAAGATATGTATTAGAAGCCACACCTTTAGGGAGTATATGTAATGGTAAATTTACAAGGGGTGGTGATACATTATCAATCCCACCAAAATCTGTATCTGTTGCAAAAGATTCGATTATTGATAAAATATTCAGTGACTGTATTGAAGATAACGAAAAATTTTGTTTTTCAACTTTGCCTAATTCAAGTGTAAAAGTAAATGTAAATGGAAATAAATTTTTTAATAAACATTTAGCAATAGTAGGTTCTAGTGGTTCAGGAAAATCACATACAACTGCTAAAATAATTCAAAATGCAATTGCTTCTAAAAATAGTGATTTTTCTTCTTTGAATAATTCACATATAGTCATATTTGATATACATTCTGAGTATGCAACTGCTTTTCCTAATGCAAATATAATTAATATAGATAATTTGATTCTTCCATATTGGTTATTAAATGGGGATGAACTTGAAGAACTATTTTTAGATGCTGGAGATAATAATAATTATAATCAGTCTTCTTTATTAAGAAACTTGATTACTTTAAATAAACAAAAACATAATAGCGAAAGTGATAATCCATTAGATAAAGAAAAAATTGATTTTGATTCGCCATTGAAGTTTGATGTATCCGAAATATATACTTGTTTAAGAAATTTAAAATTAGAAACATACGACTATGGAAATGATTTAATCGCAAAATATAAAACTGGTGATGTTACATATGAGAATATATCACAAAAGTATAGTGATTTTTTTAAAGAAATATTAGAATTTCAACCTTCTGTTAATGGGAAAATCAAAAAAGGAACATATAGTGATGGTTCGATTGATAAGTTTATAAATCGATTTTATAATAAGATTACAGATAAGAGATTAGATTTCTTATTTGGTGATAAATCAAAAAAAATTGAATTTAAAGAAGTATTAGAAGAATTTACTGGATATAATAAAAAAACAAATGTTACAATTATTGATTTGAGTGGAGTTCCATTCGAAGTTCTAAGTATTACAGTTTCATTAATTTCAAGGCTATTATTTGATTTTTCTTATTATAATAAAA
>CAZAPU010000063.1:0-3401 GCA_964487215.1 uncultured Mycoplasma sp.
TCTAAGTCCTTTTTATTTTTCAAAAATATAATACTTTTTCTTTCCTCTTCTTATTATGTTATATTTACGATCATTTTTTATAATCAAAGTTTCATCATTAATAACTTCACCATTTAAAGAAATAGCATTATTATTTATAAACTCTCTTGCTTCTCTTTTTGAAGTTGCAATACCATTATTTACCAATAAATCTATAAATGCAATTGCTTCTAATTTGTGCTTTTCTAATTCTTTAAAAGCTTCTTCTATTTCATCATCTGTAAGTTGTTTTATATTGCCGGAAAATAAGGCATTTGAAATATTTAATGCTTTTTTGTATTCTTCTTCACCATGTAAGAATGTAATAACTTCTTTTGCCAATGATTGTTGTGCCAATCTAGCCTCTGGTTGTGTTTGTTGTTGTTTTTCAATTTCCTCTATTTCTTCTTTACTTAAAAATGTTAATTTCTTTAAATAATCTATTACACATTTATCATCAGTATTTATTAAATATTGGTATAATTCATAAGAACTAGTTTTATTTTTATCTAGCCATAAAGCATTACCCTCTGTTTTGCCAAATTTTACTCCATTGGCATCAAGTACTAATGGCATTGTAAAACCATGCAATTCAACATCAAGTTTTTTACGAGCAAGTTCAATACCTGCAGTAATATTGCCCCATTGATCAGAACCGGCTACTTGAAGAGTAACTCCCTTGTTTTCATATAGATATACAAAATCCATAGCTTGCATTAACATATAAGAAAATTCACAATAAGTAATTCCTGTTTCTAATCTTCTTCTTATGATATCTTTATCTAGCATGTAGTTAACATTTATATATTTACCATAATCTCTAAAGAAATCAACAAAGTTTATATTTTTTGACCAATCATAGTTGTTAACAACTTCAAATCCAAAAATTTCTTTAGCTTGTTTAGTTAAACCTGCAACATTAAGATCAACTTGTTCTTTAGTAATCATTGGTCTTTCTTTAGATGGTTTTGGATCCCCAATAAGTCCTGTTGCTCCTCCAATTAGTAGAATTGGTTTGTGTCCATATTTAGCTAATCTACTTGCAATTAAGAAAGAACTAAAATGACCAATATGCATTGAATCTGCTGTTGGATCTGTCCCAATATAAAAAGTTAAACTTTCATTATTTAATAATTTTTCTAATTCAGGATCACTTATATCTTTAATTAATCCTCTATACATTAAATCATCATATAATTTCATATTATCACCTCAAAATAAAATACTGTCTTAATTATACAGTATTTATTATCATTTTTCAATTACATAACTAATTTTCTACATGTTTTATAATCATTTTCAATTATATCTTTATCATCAAATAGATATTCTTCTGGACAAATATATTGTATTTCTCCATCTGGTGTTGAATATATATCTAAGAAATAAGCACCAATTGTATTTGAAATACTGTTTCGGTCAATAAATGGTGTTGCATCTACAAAACATGGAACCGAAAATGTATGTACATTTCGATACAACATATAATGACTTTTATGAAAGTGGCCAATTAATGCTATTTGTGGTTTACTACCAGAATCTAATGCATCTACAATTCCTTGAGGTTTATATGATAAATATTTACTAGATCCTCCTCCAGGATGTTTTAACAATATTTTTAAACTATTCATATTAAAAGTCGCTGTTTCTGGTCCTAAAAAAACCATATCTTCTCTTGCTTCTTCAATTCTTGGTCCTACAAAGCCACCACCATTTTTAACATGAGTATCATCATGACTACCTGTTATAAAATAAGTTGTAATTCCTTCAACTTTAGGATACATGTCTATTGCATAATTTGTTTGATTTGTAAATCCATATTGAAATACTTGATATAAATGATCTGGTCTTACATTATGATAGTCACCGTCTAATAAATCTCCAACATGTAATACAGTTTTTATTCCACGGTCAGCAGCTTCTTTATATGTTTCATTTAATAAAGTTAATTGTTGCCAATTAGAACATAAGTGAGTATCCGAAACAACACATATTTGTGTATGAATTAAATCATCTATATATTCTTTTTGTTCAACAGTCTTTTGATAGATTCTACTTTTTGTTATTATTTGCTTTCCATCCTTGTTTTCTATCTTTATTTTTTTACCTTCTAATTTAAATAATTCTAATAAACCCATTAATTCTGATTCAGTTAGATTAAGTTTTTGACAAGTATCATAAAACTCATCGCCATTTTTTATCAAATTATATATTTTTAATATAGATTTAGAACTCATTTTATTTATCCCCCTTTTTTAAAACTCTTGCAAATTTATAATCATTTTCAATTGTTTTGTAATTGGGTGAAAATCTTAAATAAGTATTTTCTAACTTACCATCATCATTTAAATCGAGTTCTACTAGCCATGCACCTACTGTATTATACAAACTTTTACTTCTAATCTCTGGTGTTGTTGCTACCATTGAAGGTACTGTAATGCACCTTATATTTCTTTGAGTAAAGGTCTGAGCATATAGATTATGTCCTTGAAAAAACAAATCAAATTTATCTTCACTTCTTATAGTTCTTATTGTTTCTTGTGGCCTATATGACAATTGTAAAGGTTGATCTCTTTTTGATGTCATATGCTCCAGATATATTTTTACATTATTTATTTCTAAATTGCATTGATTAGAACCAAGATAAACCATATCTTCTCTTTTTTCAGAAATTGATTTACCAATATATTTAGGATTTTGCTTACTAACATGAGTTAAATCATGTTCACCAGTTATAAAATAGGTTGTAATTCCTTCGATATGTGGATAACTTTTTATTATATAATCTGCCTGTTCTTCCATACCATGCAAAAATAATGAATCATTATAAATTGCTTTTGCACCTTTATAAACACCCTCACTAATATCACCCAAATGAATTACCATATCAGCTTCAAAATCATAAGCATCATTATAAAATTCATTTAATAAACTTAATTGCTGATATTTTGAACCGAATCTAGTATCAGATACTAATCCTAAACGAATTACATTAGAATCTTTATTAATTTTATATGTATCATTTTCTAATTTTCTATCTCCAAAATCAGTTAGAAATACTTCACCATTCTTTTTAGTAATTGAAACATTATGACCATCATTCTTTAATTCAGCAACGATACCCATAATTTCTAATGGACTCATATCTAAATTATTCACTAAAAACTCAAGACTTTGCTCCTTTTTTATCATTTCTTTAATTAAAATTTTCTTATTTTCACTCATCGCAACCTCCCAAGTAATCAAGACATTAGTCCAAAATAAAAACCACCCTATTTTTTGACCAAATTATATCTTATCTAATTTCATTTTATAGGAAAAAAAATATTTTGTAAACAAAAAACAAAAATATTTACAAAATAAAAAGAATAATTATTATAATT
>CAZAPU010000064.1:0-3330 GCA_964487215.1 uncultured Mycoplasma sp.
TCCCAAACTCATTATAATATGAAAAACAAAAAAAGACAAATATCTATTTGTCTTTTAATACTTCAATTGCCTTTTGTAATTGATTATCTGTATCATTTGATGGATTATTAAAATAGTCTTCTGATAATTCTATTTCAACAGTTGGAGTCACTCCTGCTTTATCAATTAAATTGCCTTGAGAAGTTAACCAATTTTCAGTAGTAATTTTTATCATACCACCACTTGATAAATTTACAGTTTGTTGTACTGTTCCTTTTCCAAATGTTGTCATTCCAATTATTGAAGAATTATTAATTTCTTTAAATGCTGATGCTAATATTTCAGAAGCAGAAGCACTAACTTGATTTATTAAAATTGCTACAGGATATTTTTTATTAGTTCCACTACCATATATTTTTTCAATACTTCCCTTTTTATCTTTTTGATATAAAATTTCATCTTTATCAAAGAACATATTCAAAATATTAGTTACAGTTGATAAATGTCCACCAACATTATCCCTAACATCAATAATTAAACTATCAATTCCTGAATCTTCTAATTTTTTTAATTTAGTTTGAAATTGTTCATCAGTATTTAAAGCAAATATAGATATATGCAAATAACCTATTTTTTTATCATCTTTTTCAAAAATTTCTGAATAAACAGATGGAATTTCAATTTGTTTTGTTACTATATTTTTATCTAATTTTTCTTCTCCTCTTTTTATTGCTACACTTACTTCTTTATTGTTTTGTCCTTTCATTTGTTTTACTATATCAGATAATTTTGAATCAAAAATGTCTTTTCCTTCCACTTCAATTAAATAGTCACCAACTTTAAAGTCTGATTCACTAGCAGGTGTATTTTCAAATACTTCAGTTATTATTGGATACTCTCCTTCATATTGAACAAGTTTTAAACCCAATCCCATATATGTGCCTGTCAATTCCTCTTCAAAATCATCTTTTTCTTCTTCGTCAAAATACATAGAATAATTGTCACCAAGATAATTTAGCATACCATCAATAGCTGCTTCTTTCAGTTCTTCCGAATCGATGTCTTGATAATAATTGCTTAATATAGTTTTATAAGTTTTCTCTATTTCATTATCACTAGTAATATTAATAACATTAGAATTGCCACCACTCACATCCACTTTTTGAAAAACAAATGATTCACTAATGAAAATTCCAAATACAAAAGCTACTACAACTAATAAGAAAAGTTCTAGTATATTAAATTTTTGTTCATCTAATTTCAATCTTTTTCCACATATTTCAAATTTCTCATTAATAGTTTTTAAAAACTTATTATTTAAATTAATTTTAAATTTCTTTTTTTCTTTATCTTTTTTCATATTTCCACCTCTATACTACAATGTCTATATTAACATATTTTTTATATTTTTTTAATTGTTTTTTATTTTTTTTGCATATTTTTTTACGAACAATATATAATATTAATAGAGAATGAGCAATTCGTTCTCTACATAAAAAGATATTAACTTTAATTGTTAATATCTTTCTTTTATAATTGTTTTAAATAATTATTAACACTATCTAGTCCTTCTACATACTCAATATTTGATCCATTACTTATTTTTATAATTGTTGGTCCATTTATTTTTAAATCATTTGCAGTCATAGCAGTATTGTTTCCTGTATCAGATATAACATATTTATTATTTCCTAAACTTAAGTCAACTTTATAAATTGCTTTATCAGTTACACTTTCTATATTAGTAGTAATATCTTTTTGCTCATTAAAATTATAAAATACTACATAATACTCTTCATCTAATTTAGAAAAAGTTTGTCCCGCTAATATTTGAGTCATGTCATATTTTGATTCATCTTTTAAAACATATGTCTTATTAACTATTACAGTAATACCATATATTAATATTGCAGCAATTATTATTCCATAAATTGTTTTTGCAAAACTCATAATTTGATTTTTTTGTGGATATTCTTTCTTTTGTTGTTCACTTGTTTTTTTAATATTCTTTTTTAATTTTCTTTGTACCTTTGCCATATTTATCACCTATAAATAAAATTATATAATATTTTTTTTTAAAAGTGAATAAAAAACTCAAATATTAAAGATTATATCTAATATTTGAGTTTATTTAGTAATTAATTAAATTATGTTAATCTTATTTAACTATTGAAATACGGAAACTAACATATCCAAGATCACTACCATCATGTCCTTCAGCAGCAAATATGCCATTTCGACCTCGAATTAACCAAGCATTAGAACCTCTAAAAAAATCAGATGAAGTTCCATAGGTATTAGTATACCAATTTTTTGTTTCATTTAAAGTATGTCCTTGAAAAGATGTTCCATCAAATGAGTAAACAGGGCTACCATATAATGGTGCATATATATTTACATGTTTACTATTTAAATCAAATACTCTTATCATTGAATAAGTATCATTTTGATTCTGTTTATCTCCAATAAAACCCATTACATATTCATATGCTCCACCACTCATATCATATATTCCATAAATTGTTCCTGTTGTTGATGTACTTTGACCTAATACCGTTTCATATGTACCTTTTGTTGTAGAACCAGATGGTGCCCCATATCCTGTTATATAGTTACCATTAGTTCCTATCGCTGGGCAAGTTGTTGATGATGTGCATCTTCCATACATGCTTTGACTTAAATAGGCTGCTACTGACCATTCACTATTTTTTAACATATGTGTATCTACTTCAGTAGAAACCAGTCCAAATGGATTTCCACTTCTTTTTGTACTTAATGAAGCATAATAAGAATTGTTAATATTATTGTTTCTTAATGATGTTGAATTAGGCTTTATTATTAAATAATCAGCTATTGAACAAGTCGAATTATCTCTGCAATTACTTAAATTCATACTCGATGAATCTGTTGCAAATGTCTGATTTTGATGACTTATTTCAAATTTTCCTACCCATATTCCTGCTTTTTCTTTATTTGTATCAGTACCAAATGTAAATGAATCATGTGCTGCCGTATTTGTATCTACAAATGATATATCGATTGCTCCTGGATTATTATAACATGCTGATGATCCTTTACTAATAGCACAGCTTGTACCAGTCCCCCTTATACTTTCAAAATAAGCTTGTAGAGATAACCCTCCTGTATTCACTACAAATCTTGGTATCCATACATACATCTGTAAGATATCATCCATACTTACTGTTTGGCCTACATTAGCTTGATTGGTATAGTAATCTCTATTATGTACTGTTCCTGTTTCTTTTACTAATACTGCATTAGCCCACATTCCTTTGGTTGCTCCACTTGTTGCATAACTATACCATTGATTATTTACATCAGAATTTGTTT
>CAZAPU010000065.1:0-3245 GCA_964487215.1 uncultured Mycoplasma sp.
GCAAAATCCAATTTTCATTTTCCATATCATCTGTATATTCAGTATTGCAAAGATACAATGATTCATTTTTATCATAATCTCTTACAAAGCCCCAATTAACATTATACTTGTTAGCATATTCCTTTAATGCTTCAAATTTATTTTCTACTTTAATGTCAATATTTTTAGATTCACCATCAGCGTTTTCTCCACCTTTAGTTTCAATAATCCATATTTTATTATCTTTATCACAAACAATAAAGTCAGGGTAGAAGTGCCATTTATGATTTACTGCATCAACATATACTATTGAGAAATAATCACTAGATGATTCACCATTTTTATAGAACCATTTAATATTTTCATTATGTTCACAGAAAAATTCAAACATTCTTTCACTTTTAGATTTTATTGTACTATTAGGGTAATTCATATAAATAGATTTTTCATATATTGTTGTATCTTTCATTTTAGGATCATACTTAATATAATCCATTTCTGGTGCTTTCCAATCTAAAATCTTTAATTCATCAAATTTCATTTTCATTTGTCTTGATTTTTGTGATACTGCTTCTTGAAAGTCATGCTTTAAAATATCTTCATTATTAATAACAAAAGCATAAAATTCTATTAACGACAAATCAACAAATTTCTTTGTAAATAATTTTCCTCTAAAAAACATTCTTTCAAGCATTAATCTTGTTCTATCATATCTCATACCAATTTTAGAAGATATTACATTGATTGAATGTCTTAATTCAAATCCATTTTTATTCGTGGATACAGTTGATGATACTTTAATTCTATTAGCGTTTTGTAATTCATCAGAATTAATTCTTACTATTTTATCTTGAACTATATAATTATCAATAGTATCTTTAAATACATATCCATTTGCCTCTAGCATAGTTTTATTGTTTTTCTTGTTTGAAGTTAATTTATATTTTTTTATGTAATATTCATGTAATATATTAAATGTTTGTCTTTCATCAAAACCATCAAAAGCATTATCAAAAGTTATTTTCTTTAGAGTAAAATTCTTATACTCATTCTTTAAAAATATAACTTTTGTGTCATAAGCATTACTTCCTAATTCTTGTTTAACAGCAGTTTCATATTTTTCATCAAAAGTATAAAGATAACAATTATCTAAAAGTACATTATCATAGTGATGAGCTTGTGGCATCCTTCTTATTCTTCCAATTGTTTGAGTTTCAAAATCTTCACTCATATTATCACGAAGTTTAACAAGTATTTTTGCTCTAGGACAATCCCAACCAGTTGATATTGCTTGTTTCATAATAAGAACTGCTTGATTAGATTCATTATTTTCAATATCTTCAATATTTTCTTTTCTATCTGATAACCAGATTGCTAAATTTTTTCTGTCATATGTATAATTTCTTTCTTCTAGTATTTTTTCTATTTGCTTTATTAAATCATCTGACTTACTTGGTACTTGAATTATAATTAAAGGATTAACTTGTACACCTAATTTAATATATTCATCTTTTATTGCTTTTCTTTTATTGATTGCTAAATCGAGTAAATACTCATGTTCATTTGAAAAAGTAGTTTGATTAGAAACATTTTCATTAATATATAATGCTCTTGTAATTAGACCTGCATTTATTACTTCCAATTCATCAATTTTAATAAATTCAGCTTCTTTATTAGTCTTAGTAGTAGCACTTACTCTAACAATATATTCCGGATTCATGTATTGTAAAATAGCTTCAGCTTTCACTGTTTTATTTAAATGCTCTTCATCAACTATTATGATAAACTTATATCCATTATTGTGAGCTTCATGAACTCTTTCATAAAGATTTTTTCTTTCAGCTTCTTTTAAGGCATTATTATCTTTTTTAGTAATTGTTTCCCAGTTAATAAAAGCAGTATCTTTTGCCTCAAAACCTTGAAGTAATACATCTTGTATATTTTTAGTATTATGATGTGGTAAAAATTTAATCATTTTCTTTCTACTTTGTTCTTCTAAATCTCCTTTGCCAGGAGTTAGCCATACAAATACCATTTTGTTATTTTCTTTTAAATACTCTTCAATGTAAGAGAGTAGAATAATAGTTTTACCACTTCCAGTAGGTGCTTGTAATAATACCTCTTTTTTACTTCCAATAGAAGTTGCATCTAATAGTTTATTAACTGTATTTATTTGAAAATCTTTTAATTTAATTCCTTGCATTATTACATTACCTCCTTAATTTCATCTTCAAAATAATACTCTGGTATGATATAAACTTCAATATTATTATTTTCAAAAATTTCTTCTTGTTCACTTGTTAAAAGAATATCAGAAGAAATATATACTTTTTCACATACTTCTAGTTCTTCTTTATTAGTACTAAATTTGTCTAATTCTTCTTCATCTAAATAAACTCTAATTTTATTATCATCTATTTCAATTCCATTTTCTAATTGAATAAGATTTTTGATATTTATTAGTAAATTATTGTGTAGATTATCATTTTCTGTATTTATTCTTGGAATATAAGTACAACGATAATACTTTAAATTAGTTTTCAATGCATCATACTTTCCATAACCATTTATAACATTTTTAATTCGTTTATATGTTATTTCTTCACATATATTATTTTCATTATTTGTACATAAAATAAATTGACGATTTCCATTATCTTCCTTATTTAATTCTAATACTGCTTGTGCAGTACTTCCAGATCCTGCAAAGAAATCTAATACTATGCAATCATTTATATTTGCCCATTTTATTAATTGCTTTATTAATCTTAGTGGCTTTTTCCCATTTTTAAATTCACAGGAACCTTCTTTTGATACATTTTTCATATCTGCATCAAATCCTTCCCACAAATCACCAATTGCAACCGCTTTTCTATATTCTGAATTGTAATCATCAGTATATCTTAATGAGTCTTTAAATGGAACGTATTGTCTTACTGTACCATTACCGTTTTTTGTTTTAAATATTATAGAATTTTTATATTTTATAACTTTTCCGTTTGATATTATTTTATCAATATCTTCTGAAATCTTTAACGAAAATGAAACATCTTGATATATTCTGTCAGACATTTCCAAAATATATTTATTAAAGTCATTATCTATTTTCATTAATTTTGATACATTATCAACGCTTATCTTAAGATTATATTTGCTAAATTTGTCAATAGAAAATGGTTCTTTTTTTAAGAAATCTACAAAGTTCATTCTTTTATAATTATCATCAAGCATAATACTATAATGTGGGTCAAATAAATCATTAGTCG
>CAZAPU010000066.1:0-3232 GCA_964487215.1 uncultured Mycoplasma sp.
CCATAACTAGTTCTAAAATGTAATCTACCTACTATTTCAGTAAGCTCTGGACTAATTTTTTGAATTCCTAACTCAAATAATGCATTATTTCCATATTCAAGTATTCTTTGTTTCATATCTTTTACGGTTTTATCATAAAGTTCTTCAATTCTAGTTGGATGAATTCTTCCATCTTTTACTAAACCATCAATAGTTATCTTTGCAATTTCTCTTCTTAACGGATCAAAAGATGAAATAACAATAGCTTCTGGTGTATCATCAATTATTAAGTCAACTCCAGTAATTGCTTCAATTGTTCTAATATTTCTTCCTTCTCTACCAATTATTCTACCTTTCATTTCATTGTTTGGTAATTCAATTGTAGATACTGTTTGTTCATTAACAATATCTGAAGAGTACTTTTGCATTGATAATACTACTAAATTCTTTGCTGTTTTATCTGCAACTAGTTTTGCTTCTTCTTCACGATCTTTGATATATGCTGTTATTTCATTAGATATATCTTCTTCTACCTTCTTCATTATCAATTCTTTAGCTTTTTCTTTATCAAGTCCACTTATTTTTGATAATAAATCAATTTGTTCTTGCTTTAATTTTTCCATCTCTGCTTGATCGCTTTGGATCTTTTTCAACTGAAGAGACATTTTTTCTTCACGGTCATCTAACAATAATTCTCTTTTTTGGAAAGTTTCATCTCTCTTATCCATACTTTGTTCTCTTTGAATAAGACGATTTTCCATCTCTTTAACTTCTTGTTTTTTTTCTTTTACTTCTTTATCTGCTTCTTGTTTTACTTTATATGCTTCTTCTTTTGCTTCAAAAAGCATGTCTCTCTTAGCTTTTTCGGCTTCTTTTTTAGCCTTTTCTATTAAATCTTGTGATTTATTTTCAGCATTTGCATTCTTAACTTTATTTATTAAAAATGTTGAACCAACACCTACTCCTAACCCAATAACGACCAATAAAATGGACATTCCTAATGTTCCCATTTCTTCCTCCAATTTTATTGATTTCTTGTATTAACTATATTTAATTAACACTATCTTTATTTTAAATTTTATTTAACTTTATGTCAAGATTTATATTTTTTTAACATACAAAAAAAAGTGTAAAAATTACACTTTTATAATATTTCTTTTATACTCTCTTTTATTATATTTAATCCATCTATTAAAAGATTCTCTGGTATAACTAATGATGGCATAATTTTTAATACTGAATCACTTCTACCTGCAAGTTCAATAATAAGTCCTTTTTCAAAACACTTATCTAATACAGCTCTTGATAATTTTCCATCATGGAAATCAATACCCCAAATCAAACCAATACCTCTTATTTCCATATTATCTTTTAATAATGGTTTAATATTTTTATTTAAGTAATCTTCAACTATCTTTTCTTTTTCTTTTACTTGTTCTGGTACTTTTTCATTTATCATTAATTCAAGACCAGCTTTTGCTGTAACCATAGAAAGTTGAAAACCTCTAAATGTTCCATTATGTTCCCCTGGTCCAAAAGCATCTAATTCTTCTTTTAATAGTACAACTGAAAGTGGTAATCCATAACCACTAATTGATTTTGATAAAACAACAATATCAGGAACAACATTAGCTCTTTCAAATGAGAAGAAAGTTCCTGTACGAGAACACCCAACTTGTACATCATCAACAATCATTACAATATCATATTTATCACATATCTCTCTAATTCCTCTTAAAAAATCATTTGAGAAAACATGTACTCCACCTTCAGCTTGAACTGTTTCAATAACAATTGCTGCAGGTTTTTCTATACCTGAATGATCATCTGTTAATATTTCTTCTAAATATTTTATAGTATCAAAGTTTCCATCCATATAATAAGGTGTTGGAATATGAGTAACATTATTCAATGATACTCCTGCTCCATTTCTTGCATATGCATCTGTAGTTAATGCAAGTGATCCTAAAGTCATTCCATGGAATGCTCCCATTAATGCAAAAACATTACTTCTTTTTTTTACTTTTCTTGCTAATTTTAAAGCAGCTTCAATTCCATTGGTTCCAGTTGGACCTGGAAACATTATTTTATATTTTAAATTCCTTGGTGCTAAAACATTATTCTCAAAAAATTCTATAAAATCTTTTTTAGCACTTGCATACATATCAAGTGAATGAATAATTGCATCACTTTCTATATACTTTATTAATTTTTCTTTTATATAATCTGGATTGTGTCCATAATTTAATGCTCCTGCTCCATTAAAAAAATCTAAATATTCTTTACCATTATCTTCTTTTATAATTGACCCTTTAGCATAACTAAATTCAACTGGCCATTTTCTACAATAACTTCTTACATTTGATTCATATTTTTCAAATACTTCTTTACCCATAATACTTCTCCTTCTTACATATTTCATCATACTATTTTTCTAAAATTTTATCAACTTTCCATCATTTGTTTTACATTTTGTTTATATTTATTCACATTCAATTGACAACTTATTTACACAAAAAAAGAGCACATATTTACTCTTACTCTTCATTTTCTTTTTTTTCTTCTTTAATTACTTTGGTATAGTATTCTCTTATTTGCTTTTCCAATTCATCTGATAATTTTTTATTATCCATTAGCATTAATCTAACATTATCTTTTCCTTGTCCTATTTTTTCTCCTTTATAAGAATACCAAGCACCGCTTTTATCTAATACACCTATTTCTGCTGCCAAATCAACAATTTCACTTTCTTTACTAATTCCTTTTCCATATATTATTTCAACTTGAGCCGTTTTAAATGGTGGTGCTACTTTGTTTTTAACAACTTTTATAACAGTTCTATTACCTACAAAATTATCTCCATTTTTTATTGCTTCAGCTCTTCTAACATCTAATCTAATCGTTGAATAAAATTTTAATGCTCTTCCTCCTGGAGTTGTTTCTGGATTTCCAAACATAACTCCTACTTTCTCTCTTAATTGATTAATAAAAATAGCTGTTGTTTTTGTTTTATTAATTGTTCCAGATAATTTTCTTAAAGCTTGTGACATTAATCTAGCTTGGAGTCCAATATGTGAATCTCCCATTTCTCCATCTATTTCTGCTTGGGGTACTAGAGCAGCAACTGAATCTATTACAATAATATTAACTGCTTCACTTCTAACCAAAGCTTCACAAATTTCTAATGCCTGTTCACCAGTATCAGGTTGTGATAATAATAATTCATTTATATTTACACCTAGGTTTTTAGCAT
>CAZAPU010000067.1:0-3117 GCA_964487215.1 uncultured Mycoplasma sp.
CTACTTATTAAAGTATAAAGCATTTCAACATTATTTGTCAATTATATATCAACAATAATTAATACAAAAAATAAATATATCTTTTATTCATATTTATTTTTATTTTTTAAAACTATCAGATAAGTTCCAAAACTAATTAATACAAACACAAGAATATAAAGCATTGTAGTTTCAACATTTGTATTTGGATTAGTTTCAACTTTTACTTCTTCTTTTGGTTTTTCTATAACTATTTTTGATGTTACAGTTATATTTTTTGTTATTGTGTCTTCCTCATTTTTAATATTTATTTTAGTAGTTCCAGCTTTAACTCCTAAAATAGTATCATTACTTATTGTAGCAATACTTTGATTTTCTATTTCATAAGTCAAATTGGAATAACATTCTGTTTCAGTTCCTAAATCAACATTGATATCCAATGTTTCTCCTTCAACAACTGTTACATCATTAAATGATGAATCATATAATTTTTTACAAACTATTATTTCTTTTGTAAATTTATTTGTAGTAGTACCTTTTAAACTAGCACTTACAGATAAATTAAATCTTCCAGATGAAATAGCTAATAAACTATTTTTTCCAGTAATACCAGTTATTGTAGAAGTTGTTACTAATTTTGCAATAGAAATATCTGAAACGGAAAAATTATAAACAGTTGCTGATAGATCATTTTCCCCAATTGCTGTAGCTTTTATTCCAGATTCTTCTCCAACATAAATTATATCTGGTGCTACAACCTCAATATCAGTTAATTTTAATTTATTAGCTAATATTACATATGCTATTACAGCAATACCTAATACTAAGATAACTATACCCCCACCTATATATAGCATCTTATTATTTTTTTTAGGAGTACTAGTTGAATAAAAATCATCATTATTTTTATTATATCCAATTGTAGTATCATTAAACTCATTTGTTTTTAAACTTACATTTGATTCAAAACTCTCATTATTATTCATAAACTGCTACCTCTTCACTATTTTTACATAAACAATTTTTGACAATTTTCGACTATTATCTATTAAAATTATATATTTAAATATAATGGTTGTCAATTAAATCATATTGAATTTTTAAATATTTTACTTTATACTTGATATGGAGAGTGAAATAATGAAAGATAATTGTATTTTTTGTAAAATTGTTAATAATGAATCCCAAGTTTGACAGTTGAAGCGCAAGAATCTTCACTAGGTATTGAAAAATCTAGTTTTTTTGTCATCTTGTACTTGCGTGGGTTGTCGTGTGTGTGATATAATTATATAGTACAGGAGGTTTGTATGAGATTAAATATAAGAAAAATAAATAATTATTCCTATTATACTATTATTAAAGACTATACAAATTTGCAAGGGAAAAGAACAACTAAAATCTTTGAAAAGCTTGGAAATCAATTACAAGTAGAAAAAAGATTTGGAAACACTGATACCATTAATGAAATTAAAAAATATATTAAAAATATTAACAACGAAAATAAAGAGGAATTAATAAAAAGAGAATTTAATCCAAACAAAAAGATACCTTTAAATATAAAAAGGCAATTTAATATAGGATACTTATTTCTTGAAAAAATATATAATGAATTAAAAATAAAAGATATTTGTGATGAAATATCTAATAAATATAAATTTAATTTTGATTTAAATGAAGTTTTATCTTATTTGACTTATTCAAGAATCATTTATCCTTCTTCAAAATTAGAAACATTCAAACAATGCACAAATTTTATTAAACAGCCTAACTTTAAACTTCATGATGAATATCGAGCATTAAGTTATATCGCTGAAAATTTAGACTACATTCAAGAAAAATTATTTGAAAATAGTAAAAAAATCATTAAAAGAAACTCTGAAGTAATTTATTATGATTGTACTAATTATTTTTTTGAAATTGATCAAGATGATGATTTAAGAAAATATGGCATTTCTAAAGAACATAGACCTAACCCTATTGTTGGTATGGGACTTTTTATGGATGGCGATGGTTTACCTTTATCATTTAATATTTATCCAGGGAATCAAAACGAACAAAAAACTTTAATTCCTGAAGAATCTAAAATAGTTAATAATTTCAAAATGACTAATACTAAAATGATTTTATGCACTGACGCAGGTCTTGCATCAGATGAAATAAAAAAATATAACATCAAAAATGGTCGTGGTTTTGTGATAACTCAATCATTAAAAAAATTAAAAATCGATTATTTAAATCAAGTATTTGATGATTCAGATTGGAGAATTGCAGGAGATTTAAAAAATGTATATAATTTAAATAATATTAAAAGTAATTATGAATTAAAAGAAAAATATTACAATACTTTATTTTATAAAATAATACAAACTGAAACAAAATCAGTTAAGCAAGATTTAATTGTAACGTTTTGTTTTAAATACTTTGATTACAATAGAAATATAAGAAATAGTCAAATTGAAAGAGCAAAAAAATCCATAGATTCTAATCAAGCATTAAGAAAAGGTAAAAACCAAAATGATTATAAAAGATTTATTAATAATACTAAATCAACAGATAATGGTGAAGTAGCAGAAAATGATAATTTAAGTTTGGATGAAGAATTAATTAATAATGAAGAAAAATATGATGGTTATTATGCGCTTACAACTAATTTAGTTGGTGATATAGAACAAATATTAAAAATATCAAAAGGTAGATGGGAAATTGAAGAATCATTTAGAATTATGAAATCTGACTTTTTAGCAAGACCAGTTAATTTATCTAGAGAAGATAGAATTAAAGCACATTTCATGACATGTTTTATCTCATTATTCATTTATAGATTATTAGAAAAAAAATTATATTATAAATATACTACATCAGAAATACTATCAACATTAAAAGCCATGGAAATGTTGGAACATAAAGGCTTAGGATATGAGCCTATATATGAAAGAACAAATTTAACTGATGATTTACATGAAGTTTTTAACTTTTATACTGATACAGAAATAACAACTTATAAAAAAATAAAAAAAATTTTAGATATAAAATAGTTTATAAAAACATACGCATTTTTTTATAAAATAAAAAGCTCTCTTAACCCTTATAAAACAAGGGATAGGGAGTTTTTACTCTCTTACAACTGTCAAAGTCAGG
>CAZAPU010000068.1:0-2877 GCA_964487215.1 uncultured Mycoplasma sp.
CAATACAGCAACCAATTGGATCTATATTGGCATATTCAGAATAAACTGCAACTTTACTTCTAAAGCCTGGATCTCTTGCTACAGCATATATCATTACTAATCCATCAGCTAATTCTGGTATTTCAAGTTCAAATAATCTTTTTACAAAATTAAAATGTTTTCTCGAAAGTAATATAATTGTTCCTTTTGGATTACTTTCTACTTTAGTAACATAAGCTTTTATTACTGAACCCATTTCTATTTTTTCATCACCAATTAATTCTGTTTTTGGAAGAATACCATTAGTTCTACCTAAATTAATATAGTAATTGCCTTCATCTTCAAGTTCAGCCACACCTGAAACAAGTTCTCCTTCTTTATCTTGAAATTCATTAATTAAGCTTTCTCTTTCAGCTTCTCTAATTTTTTGTACTACAACTTGTTTTGCAGTAGATGCTGCTACTCTACCAAAATCTTTTGGTGTAACTTCAGTATCAATTGTGTCACCAATATCTAATGTTTTATTAATCTTTCTTGCATCTTCTAATGATATTCTATATTCACTAGGATCAATATATACTTTAGGTTTGTTTTTTGTAACTTCTTCTTCTGCTTCATCGTCTTCTTCATCTTCTGCATATACATCTTCAACAACTGTTTTATATGAAAAAATCTTTATATCTCCTGTTTCTCTATTTATTACAACTTTAGCATTTGTTTTTGAATCAAAGTTCTTTTTATAAGCAGAAAGTAATGCAAGTTCCATTGCATTGAAAATTATTTCTCTATCAATGTGTTTTTCTTTTTCAAGTACATCTACTGCCGTTAAAAATTCTTCACTATTCATTTTCTATCACTCCTTTTTCTTTACTAGAAACATCTAATATATATTGTTCATTAATTATATTACTATCATCAATTATTGGTGATAGTATTTTTGTAGCTTTCACTATTGTTTCAATATTAATAATATCATTACTATCTAAAATAATATTTAATTGATTAGGATTTCCTTTAATATAATTTACTTCATATACATTTAAATTCAATTTCTTTAATGGTTCTTCAATTAATTTTTTTATGTTTTCCATAAACACCTCCTACTAAAATCAACAAAAAAAGTAGGTATTCCCACTTCGTTGCTAAAAGTATTATAGCACAACCTCCCTTAATTACCAAGTTTTTTTTGATTATTTTACATTTTTTTCTTTTTAAAGATTTTTTTCTATAGTTTTAATATAAATAATGATATAATTAAGATAAATAGTAGGTGTATATATGACAAATAATATATGGAAATATTTTAAAGTAGTATTTATTGTTTTATTATATTTTTTATTTAATACCATCCTTTCTTATTTACTTAAATATATTGGTATTGATGTTTTAAGTTTATCAAGAAATAATCTAATTATATTTTTACTATCTTCTGATTTAATTTTAATATTAATTTTAATATTAATATATAGGAAAGATTTAAAAGAAAATATTATTGATTATAAAAATAGTTTTAGTACTTATTTTACTGAAGGATTTAAATACTGGCTTATTGGTGTTGGTATAATGATAATATCTAATTTAATTATAAATAAATATTTTCCAGGAGAAGCTACTAATGAAGTAATTGTAGAGACAACTATTAAGTCAGCTCCAATGTATATGTTTGTTTCATCAGTAATACTTGGACCTTTTATTGAAGAAATGATTTTTAGAAAAGCTTTTAAAGAAGTTTTTACTAGTGATTTAATATATATTATATTATCAGGTTTATTCTTTGGTTTTGTTCATACTTTAGCATGTAATTCTACTGCTGAATTAATTTACATTATTCCATATGGAGCAGTCGGTGCTGCCTTTGCTTATATGTTTGCAAAAACAAAAAATATTTTTGTGCCTATTACATTTCATATAATACACAATGGTATATTAGTAATATTCTATATAATAAATTCAGGAGTGCTATTATGAATACAAGATTAGATAAAAATAGAAAAACTAGAGAAAGAATTAATAATGAAGAGAAAGCCAAAAAAAGAAAAAAGAAAAAGAAAAGGATGAAAAAGATGCTAATATTTTTGCTTATTATATTTGTACTTGGAATATTATATTCAAGATTTATTGAACCAAATATGTTATTTGTTAATGAAAAAAAGATAATTTCTGAAACTATTGAAACTAATTTTAATGGATTAAAAATTGTACATTTTTCAGATTTACATTTTGGTAGTACTGTACATGAAAGACAATTAAAAAAAATAGTAAATAAAATAAATGAATTAAAACCTGATATTGTAGTATTTACTGGAGACTTAATTGAACAAAAATATGAAATAAATTCAAAAGAAAGAAAAAATTTAGTTAAGTATTTAAAACAAATTGAAGCAAAATATGGAAAATATGCGATAGCTGGTAATCATGATTATGAAAATAAATATTTTAATAATATTATATATGATTCAGACTTTATCTTATTAAATAATACATACGATGTAATTTATTCTTATAATAATCAATCTATTGGTATATATGGATTAGATGATATCTTATTTGGAGAACCAAATATGGAAAAATTTGTTGATAAGGAATTTGCTGATACAAAATATAAAATACTTTTAGTACATGAACCAGATTATATTGATAAAGTTATAGATAAATATCAAATAGATTTAATTCTTTCTGGTCATTCTCATAATCAACAAGTAAGAATACCATATATAAAAGGTTTTTGGTTACCAGAAGGATCAAAAAAGTATTATGAACCATACTATAAAATAAATAATACAGATGTATATATATCTAATGGTTTAGGAACTTCATCAATAGAATTAAGATTTTTATCACCACCAAGTATTAATTTATTTAGAATAACAAAAAAATAGAAGATATTTCTTCTATTTT
>CAZAPU010000069.1:0-2804 GCA_964487215.1 uncultured Mycoplasma sp.
TTTCTATTTCTTTTTTAGGTAGTTCTACAACTTCATTTTTTCTTGCATATTCATATAATTTTTTACCAGAAACTTTTACTGCTGAATAGATAGGAACAGTTTGTAGATATTTTTTTTGATATGATTGTACTACTTCAAATATTTTATCTTGGTTAATGATAACATCTTTTTCTTCTAAAACATTCCCCGTTATATCATATGTATCAGTAGATTTACCAATTAGTATTTCAACAGAATATTCTTTTGTTTCATTTTCTAAAATATTTCCAAATTTAGTATATTTTCCTACTCCAACTACAAGTAAACCAGTAGCTAAAGGATCTAAAGTACCAAAATGACCAACTTTTTTAGTATTTAAATCTTTAGATATTATATTTACTATATCTCTACTAGTATAATCTTTTTCTTTATCAATTAATAAAATCCCATTCATCTAAATCATCCTTTTTTTATTCAAATTTATTATATCATTATATTTTTTATTTTAAACATTAAATAAAAAAACAATTAGTTGTTTTCTAATTGTTTTACTCTTTTTCTTTCTCTTCTAGTTTCAATATCAAAAGATTTTTGTATATCTAATCCATATTTTTTAGCCATATCATAACTAAAACCTATAGCTTTTAAATCAATAAGAGAATCTCTTATTTCCTCATTAATAAAATTTACTTCTACAATATTGGTTTTACTATTCATATAGAAAGATTTTTGCTTTTTTGAAACATCACCTTCAAGAAGAATACTTTTGTTTCCAGCATAATCATTTAAATAAAATATTGCTACTCTTGGTTTAAATACTATTCTTTTAATTAAAGGTTCATCTTCATATTGAAAAAACACTTCTTTTGAAATCGTTTCATTTCCTAAAACAAGATAAAAATCATATACTTTACCATTTGCATCTTTTAAATATAAAACTGGTTTTAAACTTTTTGAATAATTATTTATTTCTTTATTCATAAATATTCCTCCTTAATAGTTGCATATTATATCATTTTTTATATTTAAAAGTCAAGATTAGAAAAAAAACAATAATTATTCATTATTGTTTTCATGTATTTTTACAATAATTTTTTCTATATTTTCACCATATTCAAGAGAATCATCATAATGAAAACTTATTTGAGGCATTTTTCTTATTTCTATTGCTTTTGATAACTCAATTTCAATAAAATCAGCAGCTTTATTTAAACTATCAAGTACAGATTCTCTATCTTCATTTAAAGTTGTAAAATATACTTTTGCAAAAGATAAATCATTTGTTACTTTGCAATCTGTGATAGTTACAAATTTTAAAATAGGATCTTTTACCTCATTCATTAAAATATAACTAATTTCTTTTACAAAATTACTTCCTATTTTTTTAGTTCTAATTTCGCTCATCTTTTAACCTCAATTAACTCATAACATTCAATTATATCTTGTTCTCTTATATCAATATAATTTTCTAAAGTAATTCCGCAATCCATACCTTTTTTAACTTCATTAACTTTATCTTTTTCTCTTTGTAATGATGCAATCTTCCCATCATATAGAATAACACTATCTCTAACAAGTCTAGCTTTAGCATTGTTTTTTAATAAACCATCAGTAACATGAGAACCTGCAATAGTACCAACTTTTGAAAACTTGAATAGTTGTCTAACTTCTGCTGTTCCAATTACTTTTTCTTCATATTCAGGATCAAGCATTCCTAAGATAGCTTGTTCTATCTCTTCAATTATTTTATATATTACTGTATGTAATCTAATATCCACAGAATATTCTTTTGCTGCATCTAAGATTTGATTATTAGGTCTAATATTAAAACCATATATAATAGCATCTGATGCATTAGCTAGTATAACATCACTTTCTGTAATTGCTCCTACACCACTTCTAATAACAGCTACTTTTACACCTTCAATATCAATTTTATTTAATGAATTCTTTATTGCTTCTTCTGATCCTTTTACATCAGTTTTTAAAATAACATTTATTTTTTTAGTACCACTTTGTACTTTATTGAATAGATCTTCAAGTGTCATACCATTTCTATTTGTATTAGCCTCTTTGTGTCTTATAATTCTTTCATCTGATATTCTTCTGGCTTCTTTTTCTGTTTCAAAAGCCATAAAACGATCTCCAGCTACTGGAAGTTCTGATAATCCAGTGATTTCTACCGGAGTTGAAGGACCAGCTTCTGTTATTTCATTTCCTTTATCGTTTTTTAAAGTTCTTACTTTACCATGAAAATTACCAACAACAACAGGATCTCCAAGTCTTAATGTTCCATTTTGAATAAGTAAGCTACATATACTACCTATATTTTTATCTAATCTTGCTTCAATTACTGAACCTGTAGCATATCTATTAGGATTTGCTTTTAAGTTATTCATTTCTGCTAATAAAAGTATATTATCTAGTAATTCTGAAATTCCATCTTTCGTTTTTGCAGATATTTTATTTATTAAAGTATCTCCACCCCATTCTTCAGGTGTTAATCCATATTCAGTTAATTCTTGTAAAATTCTTTCCGGATTAGCATTAGGTAAATCCATTTTATTTATTGCCACAATAATAGGTACTTGAGCTGCTTTAGCATGATCAATAGCTTCTACTGTTTGAGGTTTAATTCCATCTACAGCAGATACAACTAAAATAACTATATCAGTAACAGATGCACCTCTAGCTCTCATTTCTGTAAATGCTGCATGTCCTGGTGTGTCAATGAATGTGATCATTTTACCTTTTTTCTTAACTTGATATGCGCCAATATGTTGTGTGATTCCCCCCGCTTCACCAGCAACAACTTTGGTATTACG
>CAZAPU010000070.1:0-2702 GCA_964487215.1 uncultured Mycoplasma sp.
CTTTAATAAAACTAACTAATTCTTCCTCATTCATTGCATCACCTTTTGATGACTCTGTAAAATCATTTACTAAATTATCTGCTCTTACTCTCATTTTACATTCTTTACAATCAATTAAAGGATCAGAAAAACTTGCAACATGTCCAGAAGCTTCCCAAACTCTTGGATGCATTAGAATATCTGCATCAACTTCATAAGCATTTGCTCTTTCTTGAATAAATCTTTTTCTCCAAGCATCTTTGATATTATTCTTTAATCTTGCTCCTAAAGGGCCATAATCCCAAGTATTAGCAAGTCCTCCATATATTTCACTACCTTGAAATATAAATCCATAATTCTTACAATAGTTTACCATTTTTTCCATATTCATAATTATTTTCCTCCTTAAAAAATAAAAACTTGAAAAACAATACTTAGAGACGAAATATATCCGCGGTTCCACTCTACTTATTCCTTTTCAAGAATCTCTTTTACATATTGCTAGAAGATTCCAACCTTCATCATCGCAACTTAAATAATTTATAATGTTATTTTATTACAATTTTTAAATAATGTAAATACTATTTTAGATTATTCATAACAATATTTTCATTATATTTGTAATAATCCTCCTTACTTTCTAGTTTTTCTACTCTTGCAGATACAATAAATGTAAAGACAAGCATAACTACATAAAAAACTATTGCATATTTGTGTTTAATTATAAATTCCATTTCTATCTCTCCTTTCATAATTATATTTTATAACGAATATTTGTTTGTGTAAACAATATATTGAACATTTGTTTGACATTTTACACTTGCTGTGTTAACATATAATTATAGGAGGAATAATTAATGGAAAAATTAACAAATAGACAAGAATATATACTTACAGAATTAAAAAAATTTATTGCTAATAAAGGATATCCACCTACTGTAAGAGAACTATGTAAACTAACTGATTTAAGTAGTACAGCAACAGTTCAAGTTCATTTAGAAAAATTACAAGAAAAAGGTTATATAAAGAAAGATTCTGAAAAAAATAGAACAATTGAACTTTTAGTTCCAAATGAATACAGTGAAATTGAAGGAGTTGTTTCAGTTCCTTTACTAGGTAAAATTACAGCAGGAAGTCCAATTGAAGCAATAGAAATGCCGGATGAATATTTTAGTTTACCAGTTGATTTAATAAATACAAAAAAAGAAATATTTACTTTAACTGTAAGTGGTGAATCAATGATCAATGTTGGAATATATGATGGTGATATAATTATCGTAGAAAGAAAACCAGATGCAAGAAATGGTGATACTGTGGTTGCAATGACTGATGAAAATACAGTAACAGTAAAAACATTCTATAAAGAAAATGGACATTTTAGATTACAACCAGAAAATGATTATATGGAACCTATTATTTTAAATAATGTAACAATCTTAGGTAAAGTGATTGGATTATATAGAAAATTTTAAATAACAAGTAAAAAGTTTGGAATTATCCAAACTTTTTATTTATTTTACTAGCGAAAGGTGTATACTATTACTACCACTACCTCCGTTATAGCCTCCTGAATAAAACACTCCTGCATCGCTATAGTAATAATGACCACCACGCATACACCATGGATAATAATCATTAACAAAGAAAGCACTATTACCATACCATCTTGCCGTTTCAGTCATTGCATGCTGTAAACTATTATTTGTATAATCATTACTCGTTGTGTATGAATTATAATATTTTGAATTTGTTGCAGTTTCAAAAAATTCTATTCCATCATATGTGCTTGAACAATTTGTTCCTAAGCATCCTTTAAAACCCGAATTGGCTGTTGAATCAAATCCAGACCAATAATTAGTATTGTCCCAATACACACCCATTGTATATTCTACTGAACCTCCACTCATATCATATATTCCATAAATATTGCCTGTTGTTGATGCTCCTTGTCCTAATGTTGTTTCATATGTACCAGGTTCTACATAAGCGGCATTATTTATATCGTGATGACTTCCTGCTGGTGCTCCATATCCTGTTATATAACCATTTTTAGTATTTGTTCCAATATTAGGGCAAGTTGTTGAATTAGTACACCTTCCATAAATACTTTGACTTAAATATGCTACTGCTCCCCATTCATTATTCTTCATCATATGTGTATCTACTTCATTTGATATTAATCCAAATGGATTATTTGTTTGCTCTAAACTTCTTGATGCATAAAATAAACTACTTATTTTTTGGCCTAGCAATGGCATAAAATTAGGTTTTATAGTCACTTGACTAACATTACATGTTTCATTTATACATGCTTGTTCTGTGTTTGCATTTGTTCCTATTCCTTGTACTGCTCCTGTTGTCTCAAATTTGCCTATCCATATTCCTTTTAAATTTTTATTTCCAAATGTGAATGCATCATGTGCTGTTGTATTTGTATCTACAAAATTTATATTGACCGCTCCTGGACTCATATAATTTCCATCTGTTGCTGTTCCTTTTATACTATCCATATATGCTTGAGTACTTTCATAATTTCCTGTGTCTACTACAAATCTTGGTATCCACACATACATCTGTAAGATGTCATCCATACTTACTGTCTGTCCTACATTTGCTTGATTTGTATAGTAATCTCTATTGTGTACTGTTCCTGTTTCTTTTACTAATACTGCATTTGCCCACATTCCCTTTGTTTCTCCGCTTGTTGCATAACTATACCATTG
>CAZAPU010000071.1:0-2688 GCA_964487215.1 uncultured Mycoplasma sp.
AATATATTTAATTAGGAAGTGATAATTTGTTTTTTTCTATATTAGAGTTACTAAAAACTTGTTTATTTTTTACTACTTCATATTCTAATAATGTATTTCCAGAGCCACTATCAAAAGAAGAAGAAGAAAAATATATTAATTTATTATTAAATAAGGATAAAAAAGCTAGAGATATTCTAATAGAACATAATTTAAGACTTGTGGCCCATATTGTAAAAAAATTTGAAAGTAAAACAGTTGATACAGATGATTTAATTAGTATTGGTACTATTGGACTAATAAAAGGAATAGATAGTTATAGTTTAAAACATGGAACAAAAATTACTACATATTGTGCAAGATGTATTGAAAATGAAATCTTAATGTATTTTAGAAGTAATAAAAAAAATAATTATAATATTAGTTTAGATGAACCAATTGGATTTGATAAAGATGGAAATGAAATTACTATTTTAGATATATTAAAAACACCTAAACCTAATTATATTGAAGATATAACTACAAATAATAATATTGAATTATTACAAAAATATTTTAATATTCTAACTCAAAGAGAAAAAGAAATATTAGTTAGAAGATATGGATTAAGTAATTTTGATGAACAAACTCAAAAAGAAATAGCAAAGGAATTAAAGATATCTAGAAGTTATGTATCAAGAATTGAAAAAAGAGCAATAACTAAAATATTAAGAGAATTTTTAAAAAGTAATAATATATAATGTCAATTTAATTAACTTATGTTTTATATATTTTTAATTTCATGCTATAATTTTATTGGAGATGATAAAAATGGAAAGAATTGAAGAAGCAGTAATTGAAATACCAATGGGTACTAAAAACAAATATGAAATTGATCGAAAAAGTAATAAAATTAAACTAAATAGAGTCCAATATTCATCAATGACCTATCCTGCTGAATATGGTTTTATTGAAAATACTTTATCAAATGATAATGATCCTTTAGATATATTAGTATTAACTACTGAACCTACTTTTCCTGGTTGTATAGTAGATGCTAGAATTGTAGGATATTTAAAAACTATTGATAATGGTTTTGGTGATAACAAAATAATTAGTGTTAATGCTGTAGATCCAAGATTTGATGAAATTAAAAGTATAAATGATATTCACGAACATACATTGCTTGAAATAAAAAATTTCTTTGAAAATTATAAAAAAATGCAAAATATTGATGTACAAGTATTTGATTTTTATGATAAAGAAGAGGCTTATAAAGTAATTGATGAAGCAAAAAATAATTATAAAGAAAACGAACAATAAATAATGTTCGTTTTTATTTTTTTATTTGTCTTATTAATGGTTTTTCTGGTAAATAATTTGGATTTAAATTTTGAAGAATACATGTTGCTTCTTCTCTAGTAATATATTTTTTATCTGTAATAATGTTTTTTTCTGTATAAACAAATTCTTCTCCAATATTTAAAATATCCCTTCTACTTCTATATATTGTATGAGTAAAAATATCTTTATATTTCCCTTCACCATAATCATTTAATTTCTTTGCAATAGTAAATCTTTTTTGATTTGAATAACGAGATATATATGTATCTAGACTTTTCCAGTCTTCTCTTTCTAAAATTCTAAGTTGAACTAAACATAAATCTTTAGTACTTATTCTATTAAACATATTTTTTCCTTTCTATATTTATATTCTTTCAACTTCTAATAATACTTCAATATCGTTTAATTCAAATTTATTTGTTAAATTATCTTTTTTAATAATGTTTATTGCTAAAGTTTCATCTTTAATGTACTCATTAAATTCTTGTAAGATTGATTCAAAATAAGAATCACCATTATAAAATATATTAATACGGTTTTCTATTTCAAAATCTCTTTCCTTACGAAGATTTTGAACTTTAGATACCAATTCTCTTGCTATTCCCTCTTTAATTAAGTCTTCATTTAAAGTTGTATTTAGAATAATAAAATTATTATTTTCCATTGCAACATTAAAACCTTCTTTAGCATCTATTTTTACATCAATAAATTCTTTATCAATATCAAAATCTTTAAATTTAATAGTTTCACCACTTAATAATTTATCTTTATCTGTAGAATTTAAGTTATTTAAAAATTCAGTATATTCTTTCATAAATTGTCCAAATATACTACCAGCTTTTTTAAAGTTTGGTCTTATAATAAAATTCATATATTTAGATAAATCATGTTCAAATACAATATCTTTTACATTTAACTCTTCTTTTATTAATTGAGTTAAATCTCCAATTATGTTTTTATTTTTTCCATCTAAAATTATTTCACTAATAGGTTGTCTAACTTTAATCATTACTGTTTCACGAACATTTCTTCCTAAACTAATTAGATCTCTTACTAAGTCCATTTTTACTTCAATTTCATTATTAATTAAGTTTTCTTCATATTTAGGAAAATCACTTAAATGAACAGATTCTTTTTCTGTAAGATTTTGATATATCTCTTCAGAAATAAATGGTGAGATTGGTGCTAGTAATTTAATTAAACCAACAAGTACTTCGTAAGTTGTTTGATAAACAGCTTTTTTACTATTATCTAATTCACTACCCCAGAATCTATTTCTATTTCTTCTGATATACCAATTACTTAAATCATCTGATACAAATGTGGTAAGTGCTTTTACTACTTTATTTAAATCATATTCTTCATAATAACTAGTTACATTTTTTA
>CAZAPU010000072.1:0-2678 GCA_964487215.1 uncultured Mycoplasma sp.
TATCAACTAATGAGTCACCTAAATAATATTTCGTACCACTTACCATCTTATAATAGTCACCTACAGATTTCCATATTGCATATTGTGTTGTTGAATAAACATAATTTTGAACTAATTCCGTAAGTTTAGCTTCTTTCAAAGTTGTATCAGATATTGCGTTTAACACAGTTGCTTCAAGTCTTGAAACATCAGTTTTAACATCATCTAAAGACGTGCCTGCTTTTGAAAGTGCAATCTCTAATGATAGGTTTGGATATGAATGCTCAATTATCCATAATGCTCTATTATAACCAATAGTTGTAGGCAAAGCAGAAATAGAATATTTGTTTTCACTAAAATCAGATTTTTTAAATTTAAATGAATACAACGTATTATCATACCTAGAAGTTGTATCAGAAAAAGTATCTCCAAGTGCAGCAGACATTTGCGCAGCTGTAATAATTTTAATTCCACTTGTTCCTTTTGTAGTATCTTTATATTGAATAGACAAATTTGATAATGTTCCAATAACAGTTTCATCATTCGCAAATGAAGTTAATGTTGTTTCATCCGGTGTTGTAATATTATCAATAAATAATACCTCATATCCATCAACATCATCAAGAAGTGTACAACTAGTTGATGCAGTGCATTCTTTAAAGAACTGATATGCAACCATATTTTTAAATAATACATCAGCTGAAATATTTTCATCTGTATATAATGTCTTGTATAATGGATATTTCTTATTTCCATCTAAACAATAGGCTGTAAAATAATCTTCCGTTGTATCAGTACAGTTAGTATCACTAGTAGTACAAGCTCTAGTATAATAACTAACTATCTTTTTTAAAGCAGAGTCTCCCGAAATATTAGTACCAGACACTGATGAAGCAAAAGATACTTTACTAAAGTCAAAACTCTCATCAACAGTGTATCCTCCAGCAAATTCACTAGTTAATGAACCAATAATAAGCTTTGGTGCTAAAGCATTAACTCCAACTGTGAATATAAATAAACACAATATAAATGTACATAGATATTTAATTTTTTTCATTTAATCCTCCATATCATATAAATTAATTCTATCATTAATTTAAATTAACTTCAATACCTTTTTAAAAGAAAATAACTTTTGTCAAGAGATAGTGATAAAAAATTGCAAAGAGAAATAATCGTCGTAAGGCGATTTTTTTTGACATGTTAATATTAGAATTTAATTTTTAATTATTTAAAATATCTTCAGCATATTCAACTATGTTAGAATCAGGCTCATAGTTTTCACTTGGACATAAATGATTATATAATTTATATTTATAACCATCATCTTTTAAAATTTTTTATAATTGCATTTATTTTATATAATAGTTCATCAGTATTTATCATAATCATATTCCTTTCATATTTATTTGCACTAGCCGTGCAGGCATTACTTTCTTTTATGAAAAAGAAAGTAACCAAAGAAACCAGAAAAGGTTTGCTTATTGTACTTTCTTATAAGAAAGTACCAAAGAATTTTTGATATTTTGATTAATTTGATGTATACTATATATGCAAAACGCAAGGACTAGGGAATGTGATATTTGAAACATTATATGCTTCTTTTATCTTTTCAATAGGTGAATATCCTCTCGTTTTGATAATTGTATTGATGTAATTATTAAGGTAGATAGTGGTATATTTTATTAATGATTCATCATCTATTATATCATCCCAAGCTAAACAATCGCGTTCGATAGACCAGTGGAAAGATTCTACTTCACTATCGGCTGTGCAGTGTCCAGGGATGATATTTTTATGCTTTTTAAACTTTTTCATTATAAATAATGTAAATGTTGTTGTGACTGGTTCTTTTCCTTTTGTTTTTTTGTATCTATTTGTAAATTCATTTCCATTATCTGTTTGTACGACTATCTTTTTTAAATCTAATTCTTTAAATTGTTTTAAAAATGGATAAAGAATTGTTTCTAAAAATAAGGTTGTATAAGTTAATGATTTCTCATCACAATATGAAACGATAGCAAGTCCAGTACATACATCTCTAGCTGTTATTTGATATTTGCATTTAATACCCCTATAGTTATTTTCTTTTGATGCAAAATATGGCTTTAAATTATCTATATCTGTTAAGTATTTTATATCTATTTGAATTAGTTGAAAGGGTTTTAATTTGTTCTTCCATTCAACTCCTCCACCATTTGTTTTATCATGTTTATTGTTTCTTTTTTTATCACATACTTTATTAATATATCTATTTATTGTCACATCAGAATGTTCTTTAATCCCACTTTTTCTTCTAACATTATTAACAGTTATATACTTGTTCTTTTCTTTTGCTTCTTTAGTGATACTTGTTATTCTATCAATATCATTTTGTGGTATTCTTTTAGGACTATTATGTGGTTTTTTTGACATATCAATTAAACCTTTTATACCTTTTATTGCATATCTTCTACACCATTTCTTAATTGTATTTTTACTACATTTATAAAATCTTGAAGCTACTTTATATCCATTTTCACTTGCAAACCTTACCATTTCTAATCTTTTATTGATTAGCAAATCTAAATTATCAATATTCATATACATTTCTTGATAACTTCCAAACATTTCTTTCACCTCCTTTCAGACCACCTATTATATAACAAATTATTAAAAATACATAATAACTGGGGGTCACTATGTATTATAAAATATTA
>CAZAPU010000073.1:0-2436 GCA_964487215.1 uncultured Mycoplasma sp.
CCCTTATAAATAAAGGGATTGAGCTAGAGTTAACTTATGTCGGAACTTACCAGTTTATACTGGTCTTAGGAAACACCTCTTGATTATCATTTTTTATCTTCTTATTTTTTCGTTCTGCCCTTTTTTGATACATATCTTTTGCCATATATATTACCTCCCTTATTTTTTATTTATCAAACTTTCTTCAATTTTTAATCTTTTTTGTTCTTTTTCAATTTCTTTTAAACTTTTCGTAGGAGTAGGCAAATCTTCAGGCATAGTTCCGCCTAATCTTTTAATAGTTTTCCTTACTTCTTTTCCAACGAGATTATGTATTTTTTTAGCATTTGCTTCTCCGTTGATATTTTCTTTTTGAAGTTTTTGTTTTGTTTGATTAATTCTAAATAAATTGGCAACTAATTCATCTTCACCCATATTATCTAATATATCTTCTCTATAACGTAATTTTTTTCTCTTAAAAATATCATCAGCAGTTTCACCATTATATAGCCCTTTATATCCAGCATTATGAAACTCTGCCATATTCTTAACACCAGCTTTTGAAGCAACTTGTTGCAAAGTATAATTTCCTCTTTTAGTTAGTTTTCTTTGATAAAGTCTTTTTTCAGTTTCTGATAGTAAATCATATTCTTGTTCAGTAATTTCCTGTTTTCTAGTCTGAATAGCAAAGTATGTTTGTCCAAGAGCAACAACTTCTTTACTTGGATCAGCATTTTGAACAATTAGGTAGCATGCATATCTAGATAATTGATAATCTACTATTTTTTTAACTCCACCATTCGGCATTTTTGATGTTTTGCTGACTTCAACAAAACATTCAAAAGCATTATATCCACTATTTTCACAAGCTTTTTTAGACTTGTTAATAACCAATTCAAAATTACGCCATTGAGTATATTCTAGTATCTTTTGTAATTCCCTTGCATACCAATATTCGTTACCATATTTGTCAATATTTTTTATATCCTCAAATGTTTTAACACTATAATTTTCTTTAATTATATCCACTTTATTCATTTATGCCTCCTTTCAATATATTTATCTTACTCATATTAAAATTTTTTCAAATACAATTATATCATATAATCAAGCATATTAATATTTCTTAATCTTTATATTCAATTGTTATATCATTACCTTCATCAATATAAATACATTTTATATATTGATAAATTATTTTTCTACTTAATTTTCCTTCATTCTTGTCTTTTCTTAATTTGTCACGTACAAATTCTTCTACTATATTTTTAGATATAGAATGTTTTGTACAAGTTTTATTTCTTGTATATGAAGAGCAATAATAATATTCCTTATTTTTCCCTTTTTTAATATTCATTGATTTATGACAATCAGCACATTTTAAAAATCCTGCCAATATTTCTTTACTATTATAATAGCCTTTTTTCCTATCTAAAATTTTTTGTGTTTCATCGAATTGTTCTTTTGTAATAATTGCTTTATGATGATTTTCAGTTATTATCCACTCATCTTTATTAACATCAATTAGCTTATCTGTTCTATAATTTAGTTTCTTTTTAACTCCCTGAATTAGCGTTCCAGTATATTCTTCATTTCTTAAAATTCTAGTTACTATTTCTGCATTCCATTTATTTGAAATAACATTTTGTTTATTACCTATGTTCTTTTTTTCAATTTTATATAAGCTTGGAGTTAGAATTTCTTTTTCATTTAAATGTTTTCTATTTCTTTTCTACTTTTTCCAATAAGAATCATATTAAATATTTTTTTAACTATATAAGATGCCTCTACATCTACTATAAACTTATGTTTATCTTTAGGATCTTTTAAATATCCATAAGCTGCAGATGTTCCTATAAATTCACCATTTCTTTTTTTCACTTCGAAAGTTATCCTAAGTTTATCAGAAATATCTTTAGAGTATAAATCATTAATTAAGCTTTTAATAGGAATAGCAATATTGTTTAGTGAAACTGATTTTTCATTTATATCTATATTTTCTGTTACAGAAATAAATCTAACATTATATAGTGGAAATATATTTTCTAAATAGTTATCTACTTCGATATGATTTCTTCCTAACCTAGATAAATTTTTAACAACAACAATATCTATTTCATTACTTGTAATATCTTGTAACATTCTTTTGAACTCTGGTCTATTAAAATTAGTTCCAGTATAGCCATCATCAATATAATAATCAGTTAATTAAAAATCTTTATTCATTTTTATATAATTATATATTAAATCCTTCTAATTACTGATACTATTAGACTCTTTATTATCAAAGTCATCTTTTGATAATCGAAGATATGCTCCCACTTTAAATTTGCTCATTTCTATTCACTCTCTCTTGTATGCTAATTAAATCCATTATCTTAATCGATTATAAAATTAAATTTTGTTTTGCATATTGTTCTTAAGGAATTCGCAATGAGCCCTAATTCCAAATAATAT
>CAZAPU010000074.1:0-1965 GCA_964487215.1 uncultured Mycoplasma sp.
TTTTCTTCCTGCTTTTCCTAATTTAACTAATCCATAATCTTCGTTTCCAACTTCACCAATTGTTGCTAAGCAAGTACCAAGTACTTTTCTTACTTCACCACTGGTTAGTCTTATCATTACATAACTATCTTCTCTACCAAGTATTTGAACAGAACTTCCAGCAGATCTTGCTAATTCTGCACCTTTTCCTGGTTTTAATTCTATATTATGTACAGTAGTTCCAACTGGTATAAGCGATAAAGGCATTGCATTACCAACTTTAATATCAGCTTTTCCTTCTTTAGAACTTATTATTTTTGTTCCTACAGTTATTCCTTTAGGAGCAATAATATATCTTTTTTCTCCATCTATATAATTGATTAAGCAAATATTTGCTGTTCTGTTTGGATCATATTCTATAGTAGCAACTGTTCCAACAATATCAAATTTATCTCTTTTAAAATCAATTATACGATATTTTCTTTTTTCTCCTCCGCCTTGATGTCTTACAGTAATTCTTCCTTGATTATTTCTACCTGCATTTTTTGATTTCTTTGCAAGTAAACTTTTTTCTGGTTTTTTTGCTGTAATTGTATCATTTACAAGAGTACTCATTCCTCTTTGTCCAGGAGTAATTGGTTTAAAATTTTTAATTGCCATAATATCCTCCTTAACCTAAATTGATAGTTTGACCAGCAGCTAATCTAACGATTGCTTTTTTCTTACGATTTGTAAGACCTGCATAACGGCCAACTCTCTTCTTTCTAGGATGAACATTAATTGTTCTAATTTCTAACACTGTTACTTTAAATAATTTTTCAATTGCAGCTTTTATTTCAGTTTTATTAGCTTTTACATCTACATAAAATGAGTAAACATTTTTTTCAGCTTCAACTGCAGCCTTTTCAGTAACAACTGGTGCTTTTATAATATCTAAATATTTAATATTCATTATTTAAGCACCTCCTTTATTTTATCTATTGCAGAAGTTTCTATTAAAACCTTTTCTACACTAACTAAATCTAAAACACTAATTTCAGTTGGTAATTCAACTACTATGTTTTGTAAGTTTCTTGATGCAAGAATTAAATTTTCATCAAATTCATTAACAACTATTAATGTTTTAACAGAATTAAGATTTAATTTTGTTAATACTGCTAACATATCTTTAGTTTTAGGAGTAGCTAGTTTTAAATCTTCTACTACAACTATTGCTTTTTCTTGTGTTTTATAACTCCAAGCTGATCTTAAAGCAAGTTTTCTTTCTTTTCTATTTTGTTTTTTACTATAATCTCTTGGAAGTGGTCCGAATGTTATTCCTCCACCTGTCCAAATTGGACTACGATTGCTACCAGCACGAGCACGGCCAGTTCCTTTTTGTTTCCATGGTTTTACTCCACCACCAGAAACTTCTCTTCTATTCTTTGCTTTTGCAGTTCCTTGTCTTAAAGAACTTTGAGCCACTATAATTGCATCTTTTAATACTTTATTATTTGGTTCTATTCCAAATATATCTTTATCTAGAGTTAAATCTTTAATTTTTTCACCATTCAAATTTAAAATATCTGTTTTCATAAACACTCCTATTCTGAAACCTTTTCTGAATCTTCAGATTCTTCTTTTGTTTCTTCTGTAGGTTCTTCTACAACAGGAGTTTCATCAGTATTTTCTTCTTCAGTAACTTCCTCTGTTGTTTCAGTTTCAGTTGATTCAATTACTTCTTCAGTAACTTCTTCTACTGGTTCTTCAATAATTTCTTCATATGATATAACATCAAATGAATTCTTTTTCTTATCTGTTTTAACAGCAGATTTAATTATAACTAAAGATTTGTTTGCTCCTGGAACACTACCTTTTACTAAAATGCAATTATCATCTAAATCTATTTTAATAATTTCTAGATTTTGAATTGTAACTTGTTCTGCTCCCATATGAGATGGTAATGCTTTACCTTTTAAAACTCTTTTTGGAAGCATTGTACCTAAT
>CAZAPU010000074.1:1975-2254 GCA_964487215.1 uncultured Mycoplasma sp.
TATGATATTTTGAACCATGTGCCATTGGTCCACGACTTTGATTATTCTTTTTGATTACACCTTGGTAACCTTTTCCTTTACTAATACCTGTAACATCTACAATTTCTCCTGCTTCAAATAAATCAGCAGTTACTTCTTGACCTAATGTATAGTTATTAGTATCTACTCCTTTGATTTCTTTTAAGAAGCGCTTAGGAGTTGTATTTGCTTTTTTTGTATGACCCATATTTGTTTTTGTAGCAGCTTTTTCTTTTACTGTAATACTTGAAAGTTGAATTG
>CAZAPU010000075.1:0-2231 GCA_964487215.1 uncultured Mycoplasma sp.
TCAATAGTAAATTCCATATCTTGCATATCTTTATAATGATTTTCAAGAATATTACAAATCTTAACGAATTCATTATAACATTCAGGCATTACTTCTTTTAAAGTATCAATACTTTGTGGAGTACGAATTCCTGCTACAACATCTTCTCCTTGAGCATTCATTAAATATTCTCCATAAAGTGCTTTTTCTCCAGTTGCAGGATTTCTTGTAAATGCAACTCCTGTACCAGAAGTTTCACCACGATTTCCATAAACCATTTCTTGAACATTTACAGCAGTTCCCCATGAACCAGGAATATCATTTAATCTTCTATAAGTAATAGCTCTTTCATTGTTCCAACTTCTAAATACGGCTTTAACTGCTTCAATTAATTGATCCTTTGGATCTTGTGGAAATTCTACACCTGCATGTTTTTTATATTCTTCTTTATAAATTGCTACAACTTGCTTTAAATCTTCATATGTTAATTCTGTATCATATTGAACATTTTTTTCTTCTTTTATTTTATCAAATAATCTTTCAAATGATGATTTTGGGAATCCCATAACTACATCTGAAAACATTTGAATAAATCTACGATAACTATCATAAACAAATCTTGGATTACCTGTAACTTCAGCAAATCCTTTTGCAACTTCATCATTTAATCCTAAATTTAATACTGTATCCATCATACCAGGCATACTTGCTCTAGCACCACTTCTAACAGAAACTAATAATGGATTAGTTGCATCACCTAATTTTTTACCTGTAATTTGTTCTAACTCATCAAGCTTTTCCATAATTTCAGATAAAATTTCTTCATTAAGTTTTTCTCCATCATCATAATACTTAATACAAGCTTCTGTTGTTACTGTGAAACCTCTTGGTACTGGTAATCCTAAGCCTGCCATTTCTGCAAGATTAGCTCCTTTACCTCCAAGAAGATTTCTCATGTCTTTGTTTCCTTCTTTAAAATTATAAACGAATTTCATATTACTCATCTCCTCTAAATATTTTTTTTCTTGTTAAACCTTTTTGACTATTATTAAATTTAGTAATATAACAATTGCCACAAACAGGCATATATGTTACATTATCAAATCCATCAATAGCAACTTGACTACCATCAAAAGTTGGTTTTCCGTTTATCATTCTCAAATTAAACATAGCTTTTTCGCCACATTCACATAAAGTTGTAATTTCTTCAATCTTATCAGCAAGTTCAAATAATCTTTTAGAACCAGGAAAACTATTAGTTTGAAAATCAGTTTTAATTCCATAACAAAATACTTTTATATCTTTTTCTTTTGTTAATAACCACAAATCTTCAATCTGTTCTTTTGTAAAAAACTGTGCTTCATCTGCAAGTATTACTTTAGGAGTATCATTCTTAATTAGTTCAGAAACAAGTTCATTTTCTAATACAAGATAATCAACTTCTCTACTAGATCCTATCCTAGAAACAATATTTCTATTTCCTTTTTTATCAGAACTTGGTTTTACCAAAATAACCTTAAAACCATTTTCTTCATAATTGTGTGCAGTTCTTAAAATTTCCATAGTTTTGCCAGAATTCATCGCGCCATACTTATAATATAATTTCATCAATTGCAACCTCCGTTATATATTTTAACAAAAATCATACTCATTTACTAGAAAAAAATATAATTTTATTATACAATTGTAAATAGAGGTGAAACACATGAAAAAATTATTTAATGATTATTATTTATCTATTAAAGAAAAATTAAACTTAGAAAGGAATTCATTGCTATTTGAAGGTATTTTATTAGTACTTATATCAACTATAATTCTTATATTTGATTTAAAGCCACCAGCATTAACAATTTTATATTTATTTCCTATTAGCTTAATTGCTTTATCAATAAAAGAATTAGTATATGCTGATAAATATAAAGAATTAGAAAACAAAAGATGGATGTCAATTATAATATTTGGTTTAGTATATTTATTATTTACTTTTTATTTAATTATTAATCCATTAAAAAACACTTATGAATTTATAATTACTTTGTCTAGTATTATGATTTTTAAAAACTTAACAAAATTAATTACAATTAAAAATAAATGTTTATATAATTATATGAATATTATAGTTATTTCATTAATAAGTGCTTTATCAATAATCTTTAATAATTATATTGTAAATAATTTATACTTATATTTTATTTTAATATATTTAATATATGGTATTAAAAAATTGATAATTTATTTCATTTTAAAAAAAG
>CAZAPU010000076.1:0-2168 GCA_964487215.1 uncultured Mycoplasma sp.
GTAATAGTTAGAACCACTTTTTATTTCGTGTAGAAATTTATCAATGCAGTTCTTAGGTCTTTTTTATTTTAGTAATTATTGGTAATTTCAGTTTTAATGTTTATTTTTACATTAAATTAATATAGAATATTTCTTTACGAGGTGAATATGAAATATTTTAATATAATAATAATTATATTATGTGGTATGTTATTGTCATTAAATAGACAAGAGAACAAATATGATTATGTGATTGATGAAATAAAAATTACAGATATTGAAAAATTAGAAGAACCAGTAATTAATATTCCTGAAACAATTAATCCATTTTATGGTAATATTACAGCATATACTCCATATTGTGATGGATGTATAGGAATTACTGCTTATGGATATGATGTTAGAAATAATATATATTACAATGATAATCAATATGGTAATATTAGAATTTCTGCAGCTGATAAAGCTATTCCTTTTGGAACAATTATAAAAATATCTAATATTGATGAATATGATGATATTATATCTATTGTTTTAGATAGAGGTAGTGCAATTGGATATGATACAAATGCTCAATTAGATTTATTGTTTGATAATGAAAATATGGCTATAAACTTTGGCAGAAAATATAATGTAAAGTTTGAAATATTAAGAGAAGGTTTTTAATAAAAATTTGTGTAAAATTTATTTGTTTTTCTTTTTATTAATCCTTAAAAATTATATAATAAAAAAAGGTGATTAATATGAATGAAAATATAATAGATGAAATTACAGATAATTTAAATATTAAAAAATTTCAGACAAAGAATGTCTTAAGTTTGCTTGAAGAAGGCAACACTATACCTTTTATTGCTAGATATCGTAAAGAAGCCACAGGAGGCCTAAATGAGGTTCAAATAAAGGAAATTAGTGATGTTTATACTTATCAAGTTAATTTATTAAAAAGAAAAGAAACTGTAATTGGATTAATTGATGAAAAGGGATTGTTAACTGTTGAATTAAAAGATTCAATAATGAAATGTACTAAATTAATTGAAGTAGAGGATTTATATAGACCATATAAAGAAAAAAAGAAGACAAAAGCAACAATTGCAATTGCTAATGGTTTAGAAAATCTTGCAAAAATTATTATGAGTTTTCCTAATGGTAGTCTTGAAACAGTTTTAAATAATTATAAAGATTGTAAAGTTACTACTAATGAAGAAAAATTAGAAGGAGCAAAGAACATAATTTCTGAATGGATTAGTGATAATGCAGGTTATAGAAAATGGATTAGAGATTATATTTATAATAAAGGAATTATTAGTTCATCTATTAAAAAAAATGTTGTTGATGAAAATAAGACATATGAAATGTATTATTCTTATGAAGAATCAATAAAATATATAAAACCACATCGTATCTTAGCAGTTAATCGTGGTGAATCAGAAAATATCTTAAATGTTTCTATTAATATTGATAAAGAAGAAATATTAAATTATTTAAAAAAGAGAATTATTAAAAATGAGAATAATGATTTTGTTGAAGTAGTAATTGATTCTATTGAAGATAGTTATAAACGATTGATATTTCCTTCTGTTGAAAGAGAGATAAGGAGTGAACTTACTGACAAAGCAAATGTTATTGCAATTGATAATTTTGCAAAAAATGTTAGCTGTCTTTTAATGACACCTCCAATGAAAGAAATAACAGTTTTAGGTTTTGATCCAGCCTTTAGAACAGGATGTAAACTTGCAGTTTTAGATAAACAAGGTAATGTTTTAAAAATAGATAAAATTTATCCTCATGAACCACAAAATGAAAAAGAAAAAAGTAAAGCTAAAATTTTACAATTAATAAATGATTATTCTATAGATGTAATTGCTATTGGTAATGGAACAGCATCAAGAGAAAGTGAAGCATTTATTGCAGATTGTTTAAAGGAAACTAATGGTAATACAAAATATGTTATTGTAAGTGAAGCTGGTGCTAGTGTTTATTCAGCATCACCTTTAGCTAAAAATGAGTTTCCTAATCTTGATGTAGCAGAAAGAAGTGCTATTTCAATTGGAAGAAGATTGCAGGATCCATTATCAGAACTTGTAAAAATTGATCCTAAAAGTATTGGAGTTGGTTTATATCAACATGATTTAAAACCTAAAGAATTAGATGAATCAGCGATGCTTGATGGAGCGACGAAGGGTCAAATC
>CAZAPU010000077.1:0-2138 GCA_964487215.1 uncultured Mycoplasma sp.
CCAAGTATTAATTTATTTAGAATAACAAAAAAATAGAAGATATTTCTTCTATTTTTAATTTCTATATTCAAATTCAAAATCTAATATTCTAACTTTATCTCCTTGAACAGCACCCATCTTTTCTAATTCATCATCAATGCCCATTCTAGTCATTTTCTTAGCAAATCTTAATATTGCTTCATCAGAATTAAATTTTGTCATTCTAAATAATTTTTCTATTGTATCTCCTTTTATTACAAAACAATCTTTTTCTTTTGTAATTGTAAATGGATTATCTTTTTTAAATGTATATAAAACATAATCTTCATATTCTTCTTCTACAAGAGGTGCAACGGATATTTTATCAAGTAAATCTGCAATATAGAGTAATGCTTTATCTAAGCCTTCTCCTGCTATTGCACTAATTTCAAATATTTTTATATCATCATCTAATTTTTCTTTAAATTTAATTAAATTTTCCTTAGCATTAGGTAAATCCATTTTATTTGCAAGAATTACTGAAGATTTTTGTAATATCTTATTATCAAAATCATTTAATTCTTTTTTTATTACTAAATAATCTTCGTAAGGATCTCTTTCTTCTGATCCACTCATATCTATTACATGAGCAATTACTCTAGTTCTTTCAATATGTTTTAAAAATTTGTCTCCAAGGCCTTCGCCTAAAGAAGCACCTTTTATTAAACCAGGAAGATCTGCTACTGTAAAACTTCTTCCATCAGTAGTTTTTACTACTCCAAGATTTGGATTTATTGTAGTAAAGTGATATTCTGCTATTTTAGGTTTAGAGTTAGATATTTTTGATATAATTGTACTTTTTCCTACACTTGGTAAACCTACAAGTCCAACATCTGCTAAGAGTTTTAATTCAACTTTTAAAATTCTTTCTTCACCAGGTTCTCCTCTTTCACTAAAATTTGGAGCAGGATTAGCATTAGTTTTAAATGCGGTATTTCCTCTACCACCTCTGCCACCATTAGCAACAATAAATTCTTGATTATGGTCTTTTAAATCACATACTACTAAATTAGTATCGCAATCAGTAACAACTGTTCCAGGTGGTACTTTAATAACTATATCTTTAGCACCTTTTCCATGGCAATTCTTTCCCATGCCATTTTCTCCCCTATCACCTTTTATTATTTTATTATACCTTAAATCTACTAAAGTTCTGAGTCCTTCATCTACTTTGAAAATAATATTTGAGCCTCTACCACCATTACCTCCAAAAGGACCACCTAATGGAATATATTTTTCTCTTCTAAAAGCAGTACAACCATCACCACCAGAACCAGCTATTGCTTTTATAATAACCTCATCTATAAACATACCCTATCACCTCAACTGATGAAATTATACCACAAAACAATAATAAAAAAAAGAATATTATTTATATTCTTTTAAAGTTAATGCAACCCTATTTTTATCTATAAAAACTTCTTTTACATAGCAATCTATAATATCACCAACACTTAGAACATCACTAGGATGTTTTATATAACTATTTGATATTTCAGATATATGAACTAATCCATCATCGTGTAAGCCAATATCTACAAAAACACCAAAATCAACAACATTTCTTACTACACCTTGAATTTTCATACCAGGTTTAATATCATTTATCGTAAGTATATCGCTTTTTAATGTAGCAGTTGGATATTCATCTCTTGGATCTCTTAATGGTTCTTTTAATGAAAGTATAATATCTTCAATTGTATAAATATCAGTATTTAATTCTTTTGTTAAATTATTTATATCTACATTATTTAAAGAATCTATTAATTCTTTTGTACCAATATCATTTATACTTAGATTTAGTTTATCTAGTAATTTATAAGTTATTTCATAACTTTCTGGATGTATTTTAGTCTTATCTAATGGATTAATTGCATCATTTACTCTAATAAAACCAATTGCTTGTTCATATATTTTATCACTTATAACTTTTTTTAATTGTTCTCTAGAAGTAAATTTACCAAGTTTTTCTTTTATAGCAAGTATTTTTTCAATACTTTTCTTAGTTAATCCTGAAATATATGATAATAGACTAACTGAAGCAGTATTTATATTAACCCCAACTGAATTAACTACAGTTTCAACTACAAAAGTTAATGATTCATCTAATTCTTTAGGTT
>CAZAPU010000078.1:0-2111 GCA_964487215.1 uncultured Mycoplasma sp.
CACCAACTACTCCTAAATATATATCTCCACCTGTTCTTAGAGCAATGTTTTTAATTATCTCTGATTTATCCATTTTATCACTCTCTTTCATTAAAATTTATGAAAGAATTTATATAATATGAAAAAAAGATAAATAAATTTATCTTTTTAAACTTCTAACCTGTATTTTATCTATATCCATATAATAACATTGATTTAAATTACAAAATCTACTACCACTTGAAAACTTAGTTATTCCACCATTAATAATAATCTTTTTATCATTAATACTAAAATTGTCTTTTGTATTATTTGGAAACAAATCATTTCTATGATTAATTAAACCTCTTGTTTTAAATAATTTTTCTAAAAATGGAGGTACTAAACCATTATGATTATGTCCAGACAAAACCATATCACAATTATTTAATATTTGTGCCTCATAAATTGCTTTTATAATATTAACTGGTGAATGTGAAAGCAATATATTAAAGTTACTTTCATTAAATGGTTTTTTTAATCCATTATTAGCTTCAGTTACAAAATCTTCTAAAGCCTCTTTTTTATAGTAATTAAAACTATTAGTTATTCCTGCAAAAGTTATTTGTTGTTCATCATAATATTCATTATTTAATAAAACTACATTCTTTAATCTTTTTAATAATTTAATAAATTCATTAGGATCGCATCTTTGTGGTTCATCATCTATTATATTCATCATTTCATGATTACCAAAAGAAATAATTGTTTTAGAATTTTTACTTATTTCTTCTATAAAATATAATAATGTATCTATATCTTTTATATTATTCTCATTTATTATATCACCAACAAGACAAATAAAATAGCTCTCATTACGATTAAATGCTTCTTTTATTCTAGATAGTTTATCTATTTCAAACTTATCATCATAATGAAAATCGGCTGACAAAGTTATGTCAAAGTTTCTTACATTTTTTTCAGTATAAACTTCATGAGTTTTTTGTCTTATTTCCATATATACTTCCTCTAAATTAAATATAGCAAAAAACTAAAAAAAATGCAACCAAGAAAAAAAGATCATAAGATCTTTTATTTACAATTATATCCGTCTTCAGTAAGTTCTTGTCTAAAATCTTTCTCAGAAGTATTATAATCATAATCCATATCTAAATCTTCGTATTTTGTATTCTTACTTATTTCTTCAATATTTCCTTTATAATTCATTGAAATACTTGATCCTTCTTGTTTTATATCTACTGTAAATCCTACTTCTTCCATAATTGCATTTGCTAAAGGCATAAAAGCATATATAGAATCTGCAACTTCTTTACTTTCATAAGTTGTAGTATTTGAACCTTCAACATAAGTTAATTTATTTCCTTCATATGTAACTGTTATTGTATTCTTTGTTGGATATCCGTCTTCATTACCTTCTTTAGTACAAGTAATTTTATTACCTCCACCAAAGATTCCTCCTGAACCACCACTATTATTTGTTTTTGAACCACATCCTACTAATGTTACACAAACTATGGCAATTAATAACAAACTAAATATTTTTTTCATCGTTAACTCCTTTCTATATATTATATTATCAAATAAAAAAACTATTGTAAAGTTACAATAATTCTTTTAATTTTTCTTTTATTTTAGGATCAGAAATTGTATTAATTATTTCAGTTAATTTCTTATCTTTATCATATAATTTTAAAGTTTCTTCATAGAAATTTAGCTTTTCTTCGATAACTTTTAATTGTTTATGAACTGCATTTCTAGATACATTCATATTTTCACTTATCTCACTTAATGATAAATTATCAAAATAATAATTTTGAAAATACTTTTTTTGTCCATCAGTTAATAAATTACTATAATAATCAAATAAAATTGTTAAATATACATTCTTTTCCATTACATCATATCCTTGAATAAACCATATATATATTTTTCTATATCAAATACTTCTAAATCATCTGCTTGTTCTCCAAGTCCAATAAATTTAACCGGAATATCAACTTCATCTTTTATGGCAAGGACAATACCACCTTTTGCAGTTCCATCTAATTTAGTTAATACAATCCCCGTAACATTTGTTATTTCTTTAAATGTTTTGGCTAAATTAGATGGAACTGCAAAAGGTGATATTGTCC
>CAZAPU010000079.1:0-1642 GCA_964487215.1 uncultured Mycoplasma sp.
TTCCTTGTAAAACTTTATTTCCTATTGAAACCATACCAGCAGTTCCACCTCCAGCAATACCCCCTAATATCATTGAATAAGCAACATCTTTAATTGTATCATTAAACTCTTTCTCTCTACCACCAAATGATTGAGTTATAACCTCTTCTACTATTTGTTGTGAACCTTCTTGTATTGCTTCGGTTACAAAACCCTCAATAATATTTGATATAGGTTTACTACCCTTTAATACTTTGAAATATCTATCTAATCCTATATATTCTAATGCTGCAGTAGGTATTGCTACGGCTGTTCCAACTAATTCGCCTCTTACTGTTCCTCCAGTTTTAGCGAATACTTCTTCAGATATTTGTTGTTGCTGTTGCATACCAAAAACTGCAGTCATTAAAGTAGGGCTTTTAGTAACGACTGACATACCTAATTGACTAAATACACTTCCTAAATCATAAGTAAGTCCATCGTATTCAGTTTTAGCAATACCTAATTCTTGCCTATATTTTAAATTTTGTTTCGCTGTATCTTCTAATTCTTGAGAAATTAATTTATTCCATTCTGTTAATTCTCCACTTACATCTTCTCCTGTTTTTAATTTCTTTAAAGCTAATTTTGAAGTAATTAATGCTCTAGCTCCAATTTTAGTTCCAAATCTTTTTATGTCTTGTGCTTTTTCTATTACATCATTAGCAAATGCTCTAGTAAAATCTTGAAATTTATTACTTGATAATCCTACTAAATCTTGTATAGATTTTCCATCATCAATTTGTTGCATACCGAAGTAATTTTCTCTATGCATATTTTTTACTTGAGTATCAGCCATAAAATTTACTTTTGTAGCGTCGTTTAAATTTGTATCAACCACAACATCATTACTAAGAACTGATTGAGAATTTATATTAATTGGTTTAGCAGTAGATGGATTAAAACTAGTTTTTACTGTAGTATTTATAGGTTTAGCTGTATCAGGATTAAAAGCCATTATCTAACCTCCTTAATTTCTAATACTTTACCATTTGCATCTCTTCTAACATAAGCTTTATTACCTTCTGCGTCTTCTTCTAGTATAAAGCCTCCATTATCAAGAGGATTGCCTTTTGTTTTTGATTGAGAATTTAAAGGATATATTCTATTACCAACTATAGCAGATTGTGCGTCATTTCTACTAGTTTTTAATTGAATATATTTCTCTGTATTTTGTTTTAGTAAATCTTGTGCTTTTAATTTGCTATCAGTACTCACACTTCTTAAACTTATACCTTCTTGTTGTAGTTGTTTTACAGTATCCTCATATATACTAACATATTCAGTATTAAATAATTCAGGATTATCTTTAAACTGTCTATTAATATCTTTTGTTAATTGTTCGTTAACTGAAGTGAATAAAGGAAAACCACCATATCCTAATTTATCACTTTCAATCATATTAGCAAATGCAGAACCAGTTTTTGCGATATAGCCTTTATATTGTTCGTCTGTTATTTGTCCTTGAGAATAGGCATTTTTGACATTATCCCTAAAACTCATTAAACTATCTAATACTACATAATTAAGTAATATAGCAAAAACAAGACATAATATTAAGCCAATATAACAAACACCTTTAAATAATAAAATTAAAGATATAATTAAAGCACAAAACATCCCC
>CAZAPU010000079.1:1652-2092 GCA_964487215.1 uncultured Mycoplasma sp.
TTACCAATGATATCTAAAAAACCATTTGTCCTTTTTTCAAAGATTGGTACTTCGTTCTTTTTGCTATTTATACTACACTGATTATCACTTTCATCATTATTTGTTTTTTTACTTTCTTCTGTTGGTAATTCTTTATCATATTTATCTAGAAACTGACTTTTGTATATATAAATAAGAGCAATAAAATAGAAAGCAAAATAAGCAATATTAATTATAAAAACCCAGATGCTTCGCAAGACATTTCCTACATATTCACCCATTAGGTTAAATACAGTATTACCCAAACTGATTAAATAATCAACTGGTATTCTAAAAATTGATAACATAAGTGCTACTATAATTAATTTTATAATAATCTTAACTGTTTCTTTTGCTCCTAAACGAGTAAACAGTGCCCCACTTCTAGAAATAAGAGATAAGAATTCATCAATTAAATTATT
>CAZAPU010000080.1:0-2031 GCA_964487215.1 uncultured Mycoplasma sp.
AGCATTACTTAGACCAGGAAGATTTGATAGACAAGTTACTGTTAGTTTACCAGATGTTAAAGAAAGAGAAGCAATATTAAAAGTACATGCTAAAAATAAGATTTTAGCAGATAATGTAACTTTATCTTTCTTAGCAAAAAGGACTTCAGGTTTTTCTGGAGCAGATTTAGAGAATTTATTAAATGAAGCTGCTTTACTAGCAGTTAGAAGAAATAAAAATGAAATTACTATGTCTGAAATAGATGAAGCACATGATAGAGTACTAATGGGACCTGCTAAGTTAAGCAGAAAACCAAGTTTAAAAGATAAAAAGATTACAGCTTATCATGAAGCAGGACATGTTGTAGCAGGATTAAAATTAGAAAATTCTAGTATTGTTCAAAAAGTAACAATAATACCTAGAGGTATGGCTGGTGGTTATACTAATATTCAAGATGAAGAAGAAAAAATGCATACAACAAAAACAGAACTTCTTGAAACAATATCAACTTTATTAGCAGGAAGAGTTACTGAAAATCTTGTATTTAATGAAATAACTACTGGAGCTTCGAACGATATAGAAAGAGCAACAAAAATAGCTAGAGCAATGGTTACTGAATATGGAATGAGTGATCTTGGGCCAATTCAATTAGAACAAAATGAATCTAGTGTATTCTTAGGAAGAGATTATAATAAATCAAGAACTTCTTCAGATCAAGTTGCATTTGAAATAGATCAAGAAATAAGAAAAATAATAGATAATTGTTATAAAAAAACTGAAACAATTATTAAAAATAACATGAAATTAGTAGATCTAATATCAGAAAATCTAGTTAAATATGAAACTCTTACAAGAGAACAAATTGATTATTTAGTAGAACATGGCAAAATGCAAGATGAAGATTATACTAAAATGTCTTTTGAAGAATTAAAAAAAGCTGCAAAAGAAAAAGGTATAAAAGGATATACTAAGATGAATGAAGAAGAACTTTTAAAAGAGTTAGACAAATAAATATAAATTTTAGTTACTTTTTGATTTTAATTGAAAAGTAACTATTTTTATGTTATTTTATATAGGAATTGGTGTGATATTATGAAAATAGGAAATGTTGAAATAAATAATAAAACTGTACTTGCTCCAATGGCAGGTATTTCGAATAGTGCTTTTAGAAGAATATGCAAAGAAATGGGTTGTGGACTTATCTATGCAGAAATGGTTAGTGATAAAGCTATTTATTATAATAATACTAAGACTATTGATATGTTATATATGACTGAAGAAGAGAGACCAATAAATCAGCAAATATTTGGTAGTGATAAAAAATCATTTATAAAAGCAGCTAAATTTATTGAGAGTACTATGAAACCAGATTTAATTGATATAAATATGGGGTGTCCTGTACCAAAAGTAGCAGTTAGGGCTCAAGCAGGAAGTGCATTATTAAAAGATTTAGATAAAATATATGATATTGTATCTGCAGTTGTAAATGCTGTATCAATTCCGGTAACAGTAAAAATAAGAAGCGGTTGGGATAGTAATAGCATCAATGCAGTAGAAGTTGCAAAAGTTATTGAAAGAGCAGGAGCTAGTGCAATATGTGTTCATCCAAGGACAAGAGCACAAGGTTACAGTGGCCATTCGGATTGGAATATTATTAAGCAAGTAAAAGATGCTGTATCAATTCCAGTAATAGGGAATGGTGATATAAAAACTGCTAAGGATGCAAAACAAATGTTAGATGAAACTAATTGTGATTTAGTTATGATTGGTAGAGGAATATTAGGAAATCCTTGGTTAATAAAAGAAATTAATTACTATTTAGAAACAGAGAAAGAATTGGATAAACCAACAAATATTGAAAAAATTGATATGTGTTTGAAGCACTTTCATTATTTATTGGATTTTGAATCTGAAAAACAAGCAGTCTTAGAAATAAGAAGTCATGTTGGATGGTATTTAAAAGGTATAAATGGAGCAAAAGAAATAAAAGAACAAATATATAAAACAAAGAATGTAAAAGAAATAGAACAGTTAATAAAAAGTTTAAAAGA
>CAZAPU010000081.1:0-2029 GCA_964487215.1 uncultured Mycoplasma sp.
AGAACCACTTTTTATTTCGTGTAGAAATTTATCAATGCAGTTCTATTGTGCTTTTAATAATTAAACTAATGTAAATACTATTAATACAATAAATGCTAATGCAACTAATGCTAAAGATAGAATTCCAATAAATTTTACCCAATCTTTATACTTAGTTTCAAAAGTACTTAAACTTGCAAGTAATAAAGTACTTGTTGGTGCTACAAGCATAACAACACTTGATAAACTTACAAATAAAACATTTAAAATTGACATATTTGCATTACTTAAACTTGCAAAATATTCTAGTACATATTGTGGATAATAATAAGGGTCAACATATAATCCACTTCCTAATATAGTAGCAATACCAGTTGTTGCAACATTGAATTTTTCTCCAACAATAACTTTTGCTACTGTTAAGAATATAGGGTATGAACTAACTATCACTAGTATTGAATAAGATAACATTATTAGAGCAGCTGTTTTTAAATAATCTTTTGCTCCTTCAAACATTGCTTTTAAATAATCATTAAATTTTACTCTATAGATTATTGCTAAAGCAATAGTAGCTAATATTACAATTCCTGTATAGTATAAGAATCTTGTAGGTCCGCTCCATGTACCAAATTCTGCTATACCAGATAATAGTTTTGAAAGTGCATCTACTCCCATTACACTGCTATAAGCAGTATTAAACCATTTGATTCCAAATGCTTCAGACCAGTTTAATGTTCCTAACATAAATATTACTAATACTATAGAAAGAACTAAAATAATTGGCCATACTTTCTTTGTTTTTTTCTTTTCTTCTTTAACTGCAACAGGAATGAATTTTTCTAATGCTGATTCAATAGTTTCAGTTTTTTCAGCTATTTTTGATTTAGCTTTTTCTTTTATTTTATCTTTAGTTACTTTAACCTTTTTAGTTGTTCTTTTTAAATATAAAAGAATAAATCCTACTAAAAGTCCAAATCCTAATACTAATAGAATAACTTTCATTAGTATTCCATCAGTCATCTTTGTTCCAAGCAAACTATTAGTTACTCCATATAGAGTATAAGAATATGTTGAACCAAACATACCTACAATAGTGGCACCTAATGTTGCTGCTAATGCGATAAGTTTATCATATCCCATTAAAATTATTAATGAAACCAAGAATGGGAATATTAAGAACATACCTAATTCTAATCCTACTAAAGATGAAATAACTGTAACAACAAATGCTATTACTAATAACCAAACTAATTTGTCTTTGCTCATCTTTTTAGCAAGAAGATCTAATGCCTTTCTATATAATCCTGTTGCTTCTAATACTCCATATAATGATCCTACTGATAGAATAAATACGAATGTACTAGAAAAATACCCTAATGTTTGAATTGGCAATTGGAATAGCATTGGTATACTCATTGGATATACACCAAGATCAGTTAATGTTCCAGAATAATATGATGCTGGTAAAATCCATGTAAGTATAAAATATGCTAAAACTACAATTCCCAATATCTTAAATAAATTGTACTTTTTCATTTTCTTACCTCCTATACAATAATTATTACACTTTTTTAATAAAAAATAAAGAAAAATATATTATTTATTTATTTTTATCACAAAAAAACACAATTATGTGTTCTTTATTTGTTCTTCATAGTTGGAAATAAAATAACTTCACGAATTGAATCCTGTTCAGTAAATAGCATGCATATTCTATCTATTCCATAACCAATTCCACCTGCTGGCGGCATTCCATATTCTAATGCTTCTACAAAATCCATATCAATATCAGTTGCTTCTTCATTTCCTAAATCTCTTTCTTTTATTTGATCTTCAAATCTTTCCATTTGATCTATAGGATCATTTAATTCAGTATAGGCATTGGCAAATTCTTTGCCACCAATAAACAATTCAAATCTATCTACAAATCTTGGATCTTCAGGATTTCTTTTGGTAAGTGGTGATATTTCTACTGGATGTCCATAAAGAAAAGTTGGTTGAATTAAAGTTTCTTCAACATATTTTTCAAAGAATAAATTAATTATATGTC
>CAZAPU010000082.1:0-566 GCA_964487215.1 uncultured Mycoplasma sp.
CAAATAAGAAAGTAATTGATCCTAATACAAAAGAAGTTATTGTTGAAAAAGACGTTTTAATAACTGAAAATATTGCTGAGAAAATTGAAAAAGCAGGTGTTAAAGCAGTTGAAATTAGAAACATATTAACTTGTAAAACAACTAATGGTGTTTGTCAAAAATGTTACGGACGTAACTTAGCAACTGGTAATCTTGTTGAAATTGGTGAAGCTGTAGGTATTATGGCTGCTCAATCAATTGGAGAACCAGGAACACAATTAACAATGAGAACATTCCATACTGGTGGAGTTGCTGGTGGAGAAGATATCACACAAGGTTTACCTCGTGTTGAAGAATTATTTGAAGCAAGAGCACCAAAAGGACAAGCAACAATTGCTACAATTTCAGGTAAAATTTCTAATATAGTTGAAGACCACGGAAAATATAAAATTTCAATTAAAAATAAATTAGAAGAAATTGAACATATTACAAACTATGGAACAAAACTTCGTGTTCAAAAAGGTGACGAAGTAAATCCTGGAGATAAATTAACAGAAGGAAATGTTTCACCAAAAGAATTACTTGCG
>CAZAPU010000082.1:576-1883 GCA_964487215.1 uncultured Mycoplasma sp.
AGCTCAAGAATATATTTTAAAAGAAATCCAAAAAGCTTATCGTGGACAAGGTGTTGATATTTCAGATAAACATATCGAAGTAGTAGTAAGCAGAATGATTTCTAAAATTAGAATTATTGATGGTGGAGATACTGAATTATTAATTGGTGCTTTAGTAAGTAGAAAATCATTCTCAGATATAAATAAGGCAACAATTTTAAAAGGAAAGAAACCAGCATTAGGAAAACCAATACTTCTTGGTATAACTAAGGCATCACTTGAAACTGAGTCATTCTTATCAGCTGCATCATTCCAAGAAACAACAAGAGTACTTACTGATGCTGCGATAAAAGGAAAAGTTGATACCCTTCAAGGATTAAAAGAAAATGTTATTATTGGTAAACTAATTCCAGCAGGAACTGGTGCTAAACAATATAGAGATGTTTCTTATGAATTAGAAAAACAATTTTTAACAGATGAACCAATGGAAGTATTAGAAGAAGAATTTATGGAATAGAGAAATCTATTCCTTTTCTTTTTATTGAAAATAAAAATTTTATATGATAAACTTAACATATAAAAGAATAAGGTGATTATATGAATAAGGAAAAGATAAATAATAAAAAATTAGCTAAAATACTATTCTTTGTACTATTATTATTGGCATTATTAGTTGGAGCAACTTATGCAATTTATAAGATAACACTTGAAGGACAAAAAACACATACTATAAATACCAATAGAATAACTTTTACTTATAAAGAACCTACAAATGAATTAAGCATTAATACATTAGAAGGAAAAACTGATTTAGAAGGAATGGGTCAAAATGATTATTTTGAATTTGAGGTAAAAGCATTAAGTTCATTAGCAGATAATATACCTTATAACATATATACAACTGTGATTCCAACAACACATGATATACCATCTAATAAAGTGAAATTATCTTTATCATTATTTAATTCTTTCAATGAAGAAGCTGTTGTAGTTGAACCAAAATTAATGTCTGAGTTTGTTAAAATGTCAGATGGAAATTCACAAAAAATTTATTCAAAAAACTTTAGATTTGATGGAGTAACTATCGCAGAACAAACCCATAAATATAGATTACGAGTTTGGTTAGATGAATCATTTGATTTTAGTGATTTGATTTCGCAAGAAGAAGCAGCAAATGGAGAACAAAGTGTTGTTTTAGATCAATATAATTATAGATTTAAAGTAAATATAACAACAATATTAGATAAAAGTGGTGCTAATAAACCGGAATTAACAACAGGAATGATACCAGTATATTATGATGAAACAGCTGCTGTATGGAGAAAGGC
>CAZAPU010000083.1:0-1802 GCA_964487215.1 uncultured Mycoplasma sp.
AATAATGGTGCTTACTTTGTTTCTGGCAATAACCCTTGGTTGCTTCGTGGAGGCTACTACAACGATAATACCGGTGCAGGTTTGTTCCGCTTCTACTTGAGCCATGGCCGTAGTGACAGTAACTCCTTTTATAGTTCTCGTATCACATTAGTCAAATAAAACTAAAAAAAAGAGTTAAAACTCTTGATTGTTAAAATCAGGAATAAAACTCTTTTTTTGTGTCTTTCCTTCTTGAATATAAGCATTTCTTACTCCTAAATCATATGCATAATTAATAACATCATTATATACATTGTCTTTTATAATATTATTTAATTCTGTATATTTTAATTCTTTTATTGGTGTATATTGATTCATAATACTAATATAAATGTTATTTTTATAAGTGTTATACAAATATTCGATAATTTTTTTAGAGTCTTCTTCCATTTCTGGTAATAATAAGTGTCTTACAATTACACCTTTTTGTATTAAACCATCATTATTAAAAATTGGTTTACCAATTTGTTGATACATTTCATTTATTGCTGCAATTGCATATTCTTTATAATTATTCGCCTTTGAATATTTTACAGCATAACTATCATTCCAATATTTGAAATCTGGTAAATATATATCTATTAGACCGTTTAATGATTTTATTGTATCAACTGTTTCATAAGAACTAGTATTATAAATAATTGGAATAGTTAAACCTTTTTTCTTTGCTAGTTTTAGTCCATCAATAATTAATGGAACATAGTGAGTAGGAGTAACTAAATTAATATTTAATGCACCTTTATTTTGTAAATTTATACAAATATCAGCAAATTTCTCAATAGATATTTCTTTGCCAATATGATTTGTACTTATTTCATAGTTTTGGCAAAATACACACTTTAAATTACAATAAGTAAAAAATATTGCACCACTACCTTTATCAAGAGATATACAAGGTTCTTCCCAATAATGAAGATCTGCTCTTGCAATAGTTAATTTATCATTTGCCATACAATAACCAACTTGTTTTGTTCTATCAACATGGCATTTTCTTGGACATAAAGTACAATCTTTTAAAATGTTATTCATCTAAATCACCAAAGGTATTATACCACTTTTATTAAAATGCTAATATAATAACTTTGGATGAATAGAAATTCTTTTTTTATTACATTATGTATGTGAAAGGAATGTTTAAATGGCAAAATATAAGGTAGAAATAAGTGGATTAAATACTAAAGATATAAAAGTATTAACTAGCGAAGAAACAACAGAATTATTTAAAAAAATGCATAATGGAGATCAATTTGCTAGAGAAGATTTAATTAAAGGAAATTTAAAATTAGTTCTAAGTATTTTAAAAAGATTTAATAATAAAAATGAAAATATGGATGATTTATTTCAAGTAGGATGTATTGGACTTGTAAAAGCTATAGATAATTTTGATATGAGTCATGAAGTAAAATTATCTACTTATGCTGTTCCAATGATATTAGGAGAAGTAAGAAGATATATTTTAAATTACATTACAAAGGTAGCTATAATAGAGTAAAAGAACTTATAAGAGTCGATATATATATTTAAAGTAAGATAAAACAAGTAAAAAGAAATTAAAAACTAAAAAAGCCATAGTTTTCTTTTTATTTAATACTTATAAAGTATTAAATATATAAATAAAATGATATAATCTTAATTAAGGTTAAAGAGAGGAGAATTATATGGAAGCTTTTAACAGAATGCTTTACGACGATATTATTAAAAAAACCGATGTACAGTATACAATACCGGTTTATCAACGTAACTACACTTGGGAAAAAGAAAAT
>CAZAPU010000084.1:0-1566 GCA_964487215.1 uncultured Mycoplasma sp.
AACAGATGTACTAAATGAGATATTATTTGAAAATACTATATCTTGTAAAAAAATAGCACTTTTATTAGATGATATTAAATATGAAAATACTATATCTTGTAAAAAAATAACATTACCAAATTCAGTAATGAGAAAACTTGATTTAAGTGACATTAGTTTTGATGATGTCTTGATTCGTGGTGTTGATTTTACTAATACTAATGCCACTATTTTTCCAAGACGTGTATTTAATAAAGATATGAGATATGGAAAATACCCATTAGATTTTACATGGAAATCATTTAATGGTGTTGATGTACGAGGTGCTGATTTCACTGGAGCAACAAATGTACATATGGATCCACAAAAGGTATATCATAAAAGTTTAAAAAATGGAAAATACCCAGTTGATTTTAAAGATATATCATTTGAAGATGTTGATGTACGAGGTGCTGATTTTAATGGAGCAACAAATGTAGATCTTGATCCACAAACTATTTATAAAAAAGATATGAGATGGGGTAAATACCCATTAGATTTTACTGGTAAATCATTTGAAGATGTTGATGTACGAGGTGCTGATTTTACTGAAGCTACAAATAGAAAAATATATGATGATATAGATGAAACAAATGAAATAAAAAAACATATTGATAAAGCTTTAGATATAGAATTAAGGAGATATCTTCTTAATCAAATAACCGACGATATACCAGATTGTTCAATAAAAATAGAAACAGATTTACTAAATGAGATATTATTTGAAAATGGTATATACAACAAAAAAGGTATGCATTGTAAATATATTGCAATTGCAGATGAACTACTAAGAAAGTTAGATTTAAGCGAAGTTGATTTTAAAGATGTTGTTGTTCGTGCAATTGATTTTACAGGAACTAATGCTAATATAGATCCCCAAACTGTATATGATAAAGATATGAGTCATGGAAAATATCCATTAGATTTTACAGGTAAATCATTTGATGGTGTCAATATAGAAGGCTCAGATTTTACTGGAGCAACAAAAATATATAATAATATAAATATATTAAAAGAACATATTGATAAAGCTCTTGAAAGAAAGAGAAAAAATGATATAATTTAAGGAGATATGTTAAATATGAAAGATGAAGTAAATATAGAATTAAGGAGATATATTCTTAATCAAATAACTGATGATATACCAGATTGTTCAATAAAAATAGAAACAAATATATTGAATGAAATATTATTCAAAAATGATATATACAACAAAAAAGGTATGCATTGTAAATATATTGCAATTGCAGATGAACTACTAAGAAAGTTAGATTTAAGCGAAGTTGATTTTAAAGATGTTGTTGTTCGTGCAATTGATTTTACAGGAACTAATGCTAATATAGATCCCCAAACTGTATATGATAAAGATATGAGATATGGTAGATATCCTTTAAACTTTATTGGAAAATCTTTTGATGAAGTAAAAGTTTCACGAGCAAATTTTACTGGAGCAACAAATGTAGATCTTGATCCACTAACTGTTTATGGAAAAGATATGAGTAATGGAAAATACCCATTAGATTTTACAGGCAAGTCATTTGAAGGTAT
>CAZAPU010000085.1:0-1530 GCA_964487215.1 uncultured Mycoplasma sp.
GATATATATTTAGGTGTAGTTGGTGCTGTTAGAACAGGAAAAAGCACTTTTATTAAGAAAGTTTTAGAAACTTTAATTATACCTAATATAGATGATGAGTTTGAGAGAAAAAGAGCATTAGATGAAACACCACAAAGTGCTGGTGGAAAAACTATTATGACAATTGAACCTAAATTTGTACCCAATAATGTTGCAAAAGTCAAAATAGATGATTTGGAATGCAATATGAGACTTGTAGATTGTGTAGGATATGTAATAGATAAAGCAAAGGGTTATGAAGATGAAAATGGTCCAAGAATGGTAAAAACACCTTGGTTTACTGATGAAATACCTTTTGTAGAAGCAGCAGAAGTTGGTACAGAAAAAGTTATTAAAGATCATTCTACAATTGGCATTATTTTAACAACAGATGGTTCAATTGGAGAGTTTGAAAGAAATGATTATATTGAAGCAGAACAAAAAGTAGTAGGGGAATTAACAGAAATAAATAAACCATTTATTATAGTGTTAAATTCAACTCATCCAACTAAAAAAGAGACACAAGATCTTGCTCAAGATTTAAGAAATAATTATGGAGTACCAGTTCTTCCTATGGATGTATTATCAATGAATGAAAAAGATACATTTGATATCTTAAGAGAAGCTTTATATGAATTTCCTGTACTTGAAGTTAAAGTAGAAATGCCTGAATGGATTGGTATATTAAAACCAAATCATTATGTAAAAGCTGAGTATATAGAAAAAATCAAAGAAAGTGTAATTCAAGTGGATAAATTAAGAGATGTAGAACAAATTACTGATCATTTTACAAATTGCCAGTATATAGAAAAGGCATATATGTCTAGAGTTGATCCTTCAACAGGAACAGTTACTGTTACTTTAGATGCACCAAATGATTTATTTAATACAGTATTAAATGAAATGATTGGTGTAGATATAACCTCAAAGGCCAATTTACTTAATATTTTCCAAGATTATAACGAATCTAAGTTAGAGTTCGATCAAATTAAAACGGCTCTTAAAATGGTTAAAACAACGGGATATGGGGTTGCTAATCCTACTTTAAATGATATGAAATTAGATACTCCAGAAATAACAAAACAGGGTAGTAGATATGGCATTAAATTAAAAGCAACAGCACCATCAATTCATATGATTAGAGTAGATGTTGAAAGTACCTTTGAACCAATAATAGGATCTGAAATGCAAAGTAAAGAATTAATTAATCATTTAATGAAAGATAGTGAAAATAATCCTGGTAATTTATGGAATAGTGAAATATTTGGTAGAAGTTTAGATGTTATAGTACAAGAAGGTATTCAATCAAAAATAGCAATGATGCCAGAAAACATAAGATATAAATTACAACAAACAATGTCTAAACTAGTTAATAAAGGATCTAATAATTTAATTGCAATAGTAATATAAAAAAGGCCTAAGCCTTTTTATTTTTATAATGAAATTATTTAATTATTGTAATACGAGAACCATAATAGTAACTAACTCCATTGTTTACCTCAGAAATAAATA